>NZ_JBHMFC010000017.1:0-54878 GCF_042427585.1 Mariniflexile ostreae
AAGCAATAAATTGGCTATGGATAGTAATGAATCTGGGAGCATAAATATTTTTGATTCAAAGTTCTTTCTTTTTTAGTTACTCCACAACTTTTTGTGTTGACCCAAAAAATAGACATCACGCTTAACGTTTTTCGAACTTAATTTCACACATCTTTTCTAAAACTTGTACAGACTTTTATTTAACTGTAATTTTGTTAAAACAAAAAACAGAATATGAGCGTACTACAAACTCTTCAAGACAGAAGCAATAATACATGTGAATTATGTGCTTCTACCAACGGTTTAACACAATATACCATTCCACCGTCCTTAAATGAAAATGTTGGAAACGATGTGTTGGTTTGTAAAACCTGTTTGGACCAAATAAACGGTGATGCAGAATTAGATACCAACCACTGGAGATGTTTAAATGACAGCATGTGGAATGAAAATGTAGCGGTGCAGATCATGGCTTGGCGCATGTTGCAAAGGCTTCGTAACGAAGGGTGGCCTAAAGATTTATTAGACATGATGTATTTAGACGACGAAGCACTCGCTTTAGCACGGGCTACAGGAGAACATGAAGAGGAAGCTAATAAGATTATCCACAGAGATGTTAATGGCGTTATATTACAGCCCGGAGATGCTGTGGTGCTTATTAAGGATCTTAAAGTGAAAGGGTCTAGCATGGTTGCGAAACAGGGTACAGCCGTGCGGAATATTCGATTGGACCATGAAAACGATAAGTTTATTGAAGGCAGGGTAGATTCTCAGCAAATTGTGATTATTACAGATTACGTTAAGAAAATTTAAGTAGACTTAAAAAACGATTCAAGCAAGAGTGGAAAGCGTATCCTTTTAAAAAAAACAACACGATATGGTAACAGGAAAAAATTATATTGGCAATCGATTATCGGCAAAAGGATATACAACGTACAAAACTTTTAATCCGCTTTTGAATATTGAAAACCAAGTGGTTTTTACAGAGGCGACTTCAGAAGAAATTGATGAAGCCGTTTTGTTGGCCGCTGAGGCATTTAAAACCTTTAGAACTGTTTCGGGGTTAAAAAAAGCTGATTTTTTAAATACGATTGCCGATGAAATTTTAGCATTAGGAGATAAGCTCATTCAAACATATTGCGCAGAATCCGGTTTGGATGAGCATCGTTGCATAAGTGAACGCACTCGAACCATTGGGCTATTGCGAAGCTTTGCAGGTTTAGTGAAAGAAGGCTCCTGGATAGAAGCGTCTATTGATACCGCAATGCCCGAGCGAAAGCCAATACCCAAACCAGATTTGCGTAAAATGTTAATCCCTTTGGGCCCTGTTGTCGTATTTGGAGCGAGTAATTTCCCCTTAGCATATTCTACAGCTGGTGGCGATTCTGCAGCAGCCTTTGCTGCGGGTTGTCCTGTTATTGTTAAATCACACCCCATGCACAGTGGCACAGGGGAGTTAGTGGCTTCTGCAATTGTTGCAGCTGTTAAAAAAACAGGAATGCCAAACGGTGTGTTTTCAAATTTAAATAGCAGTGGTATAAGTGTTGGAGAACAATTGGTAAAGCATGCGGCCGTAAAAGCAGTTGGTTTTACAGGGAGTATTAAAGGCGGTCGTGCTTTATATGATATGGCGGCAAAACGAGAAGAGCCTATTCCTGTTTTTGCAGAAATGGGTAGTGTTAATCCTGTTGTATTACTTCCTTCAGCATTAAAAAATAAAACTGAAGCTATTGCGAAAATGTATGCAACATCTATTACTACAGCTTCTGGACAGTTTTGTACTAATCCTGGGCTATTATTAGGTGTTAAAGGTAAGCATCTGTCCGATTTCATTCAAAAACTATCAGATGTTATCCTAGAAATTGAGCCATCATGTATGCTACATCCCCATATTTTTGAAGCTTACGAAAAAAAGAAAACCAAAGCTATGGCACAAGCAGAGCTACAGGTGGCGGCCAAGTATGAAGGGGTGGTTCCAACTAATTTTGCACGACAGACCTTAACTACTGTTTGCGGTAAAACGTTTTTAAGAAACCCCACCTTACATCAAGAAGTTTTCGGTCCCTATTCTATTATAGTGCAATGTGAAAACATTAAAGAGTTGGAAGCCATTATTCTGAATTTAGAAGGCCAGCTCACGGGAACTATCATTTCTGATACCGATGATGAATTATCTGAGTACCCATCTATTGTCGCTGCTTTGCAGAACAGAGTGGGAAGACTTATTTTTAATGGTGTTCCTACAGGTGTTGAAGTGTGTCCCTCTATGGTGCATGGTGGCCCATATCCTGCATCGTCAGACAGTCGTTTTACGGCAGTAGGGATTAACTCCATTAAACGCTGGGTACGTCCATTTAGTTATCAAGAATGGCCAAACCAGTTATTGCCAGAAGAACTTAAAAATGAAAACCCTCTAGGTCTTTCTAGAGTCGTAAACAATAAAAGGACAACGGAAAGGATTTAGTGTCCTTTGGAAGCCTCCTCAGAATATCAGAGATTTTTATCAATTAGGTGCTTTTTAATTTTCGGAGCTGCTCTGGAAGAATAAAACGGCAGACTTAATAGGTCATTCACCGAAGAATTTAGCATCTAATATTTGTTTGTCTGAAGTTAAAATCTATTGGTCGAAAAAAAAGACTGTTTTTTTAAATGTGTTCTATATTTACTTCATAATCACTAAGGTTAATAGCTCGAATTTATTGTTTAACGATTAAAATCTAATTTATTATGAGTCTTAGAATTACAAGTTGTAACAATTATTTTAAGTTAAAAGGCGTTTTTAATAAAGAAAGTCTAGGGGTGTTTTCATCTGAATTTGAAAACATATTTGATTACTTCAGCACGTTAACCATTAATATCGAAGATATTGAAAGCATGGATGGTTATGGAGTAGCTGCACTTGCAAATTTACACCAACAGTCTGTTTCAAAAAAAAGAAAACTATCTATAATAGGTTTAGGCTGTAAAGATTTGTACGATCATTTTAAGTCTAATTTTGCTGCGTAAAATACCGCTTTAATAATATTGAAAGAAACGATGCCATGGGGGGCGTTCGCTTCTATGGTGCAGGATTTAGATTATAGCGTTTTTAATAAAAGCAGCAGTTGTGAAACTGTTGTTTTTTTTTGCTAATTTCTATTTGGATATGGCGTGTTCCTATTCTTAAAAAACAGAAACTTTTTAATAAGTGTCCCTTATAAACTGTGCCATACCTTTATTCTATTTTAATCAAATTTCCAGCTTTTACCAGAGAAGTAAATGAATCTCTCTGGAAAAAAAAATTGGATAAATGGATCAAATATTATTTAAACATCTTCACATACTTTTAAATTTATAACGTTCTTATTAAATTCAATAAAGCGCTTAACAACTCGATGTTATAGCTAATTTTATTCTTCTAAGGTTATTACTTTATTTAAACTAAAACATTGTGGAATTATGTTAGCATCCAGACCTTTTTTAAGCAACACGAGTACGTTAACTCCTGTAAATATGCCCTCTATTTTAATGATAACGTCATTTCCACCTCGCGAATGTGGGATTGCTACGTATTCTCAAGATTTAATTAAAAGTTTAAATGCATCTTTTGGAGATTCGTTAACTATAGAGGTATGTGTGCTTCACGATACGAAGAATCCCTTGTCGGACCCCGAAAGTCAAGCGTGGAGCTTGAATACGGATATGCCATCAGACTATATTGCCCTTGCCTCCAAAATAAATGAAGATCATAGGATTAAAGTGGTTATGATTCAGCATGAATTTGGATTGTTTAACACGAGTAAGAACGCCTTTGAGGATTTTGTTAAAGCGTTAAGAAAACCACTAATTCTAGGTTTTCATACCGTTATACCCCAGCCAGATAATATGTTCCTGGAACATGTTGAGAGGATTTCAAATGGAGTAGAGTCTATTGTGGTAATGACGGCATCATCAAAAGAAATATTAATTAGAGATTATGGTGTAGATAACTCTAAAATACACATCATCCATCATGGAACACATTTAATAAAGCATATCAGTAAAGCTAAATTAAAGACAAAATACCAACTTCAAAACAAAACTGTTCTCTCCACTTTTGGGCTTTTGGGACGTGGAAAAAGTATCGAGACGACCCTTAACGCGCTACCTGAAATAATAAAAGAATTTCCCGATGTTATATTTTTGGTTTTAGGTAAAACCCATCCAAATATTGTGAAGCATGAAGGGGAATCTTATAGAGATTCATTATTAAAATTGGTTAAAGATTTAAATATAGAATCTCACGTAAGATTTGTGAATGAGTTTTTGCCTCTTGGAACATTGTTGGAGTATCTGCAACTTACAGATATTTATCTTTTCACCTCCAATGATCCGAAACAAGCTGTAAGTGGAACCTTTTCGTATGCTATGAGTTGCGGATGCCCTGTTATTTCTACACCTATACCGCATGCCAAAGAGTTTTTGTCTGAAAACAAAGGTTTATTTTTTGATTTTGGAGACAGTAAAATGTTATCGGAAAAACTAAAAATCATGCTTAATGATAAACTCTATAGAAAAAATTTGGGGTTAAATGGGCTACATGCATCTTCGTCTACCTGCTGGGAAAACTCTGCTTTGGCTCATGCTGATCTTTTTAAGCAATTGGATTCGAAACTAGAATTAAGTTATGATAAACCTGAAATAAAATTAGATCATATACGTAAAATGACAACGTCTGTAGGGATTATTCAATTTTCAAAATTGAACCAGCCTGATATTTCTTCAGGTTACACGCTTGACGATAATGCTAGAGCATCGATTGCAGTGTGTGAAACTTATAAATTGACTAGAGATAAAGCCCTTTTTAAGCTTTTAAAACGGTATCAGAACTTTTTGGTTAATTGTCAACGTTCTGATGGTACTTTTCTAAATTATGTGGATAAGCATATTAATTTTACAGATCAAAATTCTGAGGTTAATCTGGAAGACTCTAATGGTCGTGCCATTTGGTCGTTTGGAAACATGTTGAGCATACAGAATATTGCTCCTAAAAAACATCATTATATATTTGAAAATGCAAAAGTATGCATAGATAATTTTTTACCTAATATCGAAAATATAAATTCTCCGCGTGCTATTGCTTTTATTATTAAAGGTTTAAAAGCGTCTAAATTGGTAACGCCAAAATCTGCGTATTATAATGTGGTCTTGCAATTAGGGGCTAAATTGAAAAACATGTATTTACATGAATCTGAAACGAATTGGAAATGGTTTGAGCCATATTTAACCTATGGTAACAGCGTTTTGTCGGAAGCTATGTTGGATATGTACCGAATGACAAAAATAAACGAGTTTAAAACGATTGCTTTTACATCTTTTAACTTTTTGCTTAGCCATATGTTTGTGAATAATACGTTTCAAGTTATTTCTAATGAAAACTGGTTTGTAAAAGGCGACTTAATAAAAGATTTACCCCTTGGCGGGCAGCAACCTATAGATGTGGCTTATACCATTTTAGCTCTTAAGAATTTTCATGAATTGTTCCCTTTAGAGAATTATGATAAAAAAATGGAATTGGCTTTTAGTTGGTTTATGGGTAATAACCATTTAAAACAAATTATCTATAATCCTTGTACAACGGGTTGCTTTGATGGCTTAGAAGCAAAAAACATTAATCTAAACCAAGGAGCAGAGTCTACTATTAGTTATCTGCTCGCAAGGCTTTCATTTGAAACACCCGAATTAAAATTGGTCGTTTGATGATTTTAACTCTTTTAATAGTTCTGATAGATTAACCGTAGCGTAAGAAGACGAGTAATCTGAAACAGCGTATGGTAAAATGAGATGGTTATTATGGATCATGCCTCCACAGGAATATACCACGTTGGGCACATAGCCTTCCCGCTCTTCTTTGCTTGGAGATAGTAAGGGAGATTTTAAGCGGCCAAGAACAATTGTAGGGTCTTCTAGGTCTAATAATGAGGCGCCAATGCTATAACGGCGCATTGGGCCAACGCCATGCGTTATAACAAGCCACCCTTCGTCAGTATAAATAGGAGAGCCGCAATTTCCTAGCTGCGTTAAATCCCAGGCAAATTTAGGTTCTTGAATCTTTATGGGGTTATTCCAGAGCGTTATCCTGTCTGAATACATGATATAATTATTAAGCCCATCGACTCTTGCAAGCATAGCGTATTTTCCTTTAATTTTTCTTGGGAATAAAGCGAAATTTTTATTTTGGGCCGCTTTACCGTGAATGGGCATAATTCTGAAATTTATAAAATCATGCGTGCTTAACAGTTTAGGGATTATAGTGTGGCCGTTATATGCCGTATAAGTAGCATAAATCGTTTCTGCACCGTCTTCGTCTTGGAACCGAACAAATCTTGCATCTTCTATACCTCTGCTTTCTGCAGGTGAATTAGGGAATATAACCCGTTCTGTAATATCACTTTGGTCACTAAACTTCAAATCGTAATAAGAGTCGACCAACCAAGTCATTTCCTGTAAAGCCATTTTTTTTCGTTCTCCAATTTCAGTATCTTTCAACAACTTGTTCACCGAATCTTTTAAAACAAAATAATCGAATTTCTCTGGGAGAGGATTCATGATTTCATCAATATACTTTTTAGAAATTTTAATTTCTTCCATTTTTTTAACAAAACGGCTTTTATCATAAGACACTTTGTTACCAATTTCAGGTAAATCGATATGGTTTTTGACTTTTAAAACCTGCAAGTTGTTGTCCTTATCTAAAATCCCCTTTCTAAAAACAATAGAAGATAAATGGCCTTCTCCAGTCGCCCTAAAAGAAATAATAACTCGTTTTTCACCTTCTTTTAAAAACGATTGATCTAAATCTTCAATCATGGAAGGGTTGAATAATGCTGCAGCTTCAAGAGAGTACTCCATAGTGCTATAAGATCCAATAAGCATTTTCTGGTTTTCGCTCAAAGCATCGTAATCGATGCCCATATCTTTAATCAAGCCTTCAAAATGGCCGCAGTGTCTTTTAAATATTTTTTTTAAATTACGATGTCTACCCTTAAACTCTTTAAATACACTTTGGAGTTCTAACGCTACTTTTTCTTCCGAAAACTCAAGAATACGATATACTAATTGTGTGGTTCTTTTGTTCCCGTTATTGAAAAATCGAGTAACAACTCGCTTATTGTCTGGTGTAAATTTTAAAGGTTGTCTTTGCACTTTCATTTTATAAAAAGGTGTTAGGATTCAAGAATGAATTATACGTTTAACCATTGGTGTTTTTTTAAACTGTAGGATACATGCCGTAATTATAGCCTATAATATTTAAGCAAATTAGATGACTTTGAATAAATAGTACAGCTCAAAACCGTGAAAGGTTAACTCAATTACATAATAATGGGTATTTTTGGTAATAGGTATTCCTTACATAGCGCTTTATTTTGTAGCTTATGCTAACTAAAGAAGCAGCATGTCTCAGATGCCATTTGAAAAGACAAAACACAACCGTGCTCACGTAGCTGTGCATAGGAAATTAGGTAATTTATATTAAGCGGTCTCTTAGTTTTTTAGGCATGGCTTTAATAACCATGTCATAGGAGTGGTCTATGAGCCGAAATAAGAGTTTGGGTTGTACTTCGCCTTCATGAATAGAGATGGTGTTCCAATGTTTTTTATTCATTTGATAACCAGGTTGGATGCTGGAGTATGTGGCACGAAGTTCTTCCGCATAATTAGGGTCGCACTTCAAGTTTATGGAGGGCATTCCAGTTTCCCATCCTTTTAAAGACGTTAAAGCGAATACTTTACCCAAAACCTTAAAGACTAAAAGGTCTTCGTCAAAAGGGAAGTTTTCTGTAATTCCTTTTTTATTTAAACAATATTTTCGGATTTGTTCTAAATTCATAACAGCACGTTCGATATTAGCGCTTAAACGTTTTTAAAATTACTGAATTTTTTATGGTTTTAAAAACATTTTAATCCATTTGTAACAGTAATAAGATGCGATATGCTGGTATTAAATAGAATTTGGGTAATTATAAATATTACGGATTTATTTTAAACAAGTCAGATGCGATGCCATCGCTTAAAAACTTACCTTTTTTAGTAACAAATAAGGTGTCTGCTTCTCTACATAGTAGCGCCCTGTCTATATGCTTCTGGGCCTGATCTAAAAGATACTTTTTATAGTCTGCTCCAAAATCATGTTCTATTTTTTCTATGGAAACGCCCCATATAGTGCGTAGCCCCGTCATAATATATTCATTGTATTTGTCGGTTTTAGAAAGGATTTCAATATCTAATGGCAACTCATTTTTTTGTAAGGAGTTGATGTATCTTGAGTTGTTACGCACATTCCAAGCGCGTTCATTTCCATTAAAAGAGTGTGCCGAAGGGCCTATGCCTAAATAGGGTTTTCCTTGCCAGTATGCCGAATTGTTTTTGCTAAAATATCCAGGTTTTCCAAAGTTGGATAATTCGTAATGAATAAAACCTGAAGCTTCAAGTTTTTCAATTAGGATGTGGAATTGCTCTTGCGCGACATCATCATCTACATTTTTTATGCGTCCCTTTTTTATTAGAATATCTAGAGCTGTTTTTGCTTCTACCGTTAAAGCATAACTTGAAATATGAGGAATATTAAAACTTAAAGCCGTTTCTATGTTTTTCATCCAATTGGCATGACTTAAACCTGGTATGCCATAAATTAGATCTATAGAAATATTATTAAAGTATTGGGTGGCCAATGCTAAACTTGCTTTTGCTTCTTCAGCATTGTGGGCCCGGTTCATGAGTTTTAAATCGGCTTCGAAAAAAGATTGAATACCAATAGATAACCGGTTTATCGGACTTTTAGAAAGCTCGATTATTAAGCTTTTAGATAAGTCGTCTGGATTGGCCTCTAAGGTTACTTCAGGGGTTTCTGTAACGTTATAATGGCTGTAAATGGTATCTGTTATTAAGCGTAATTCAGGAATCGTTAATAAGGAAGGCGTACCGCCGCCAAAATAAATGGTTTTAACAATCTGGTTTTTTAGTTCTTCCTTTCGGAGTTCTAGTTCAAGAACTAGAGCGTCAATAAGGGCATCCTTTTTCTTTAATGAAGTTGAAAAATGAAAATCACAATAATGACAGGCTTGCTTACAAAACGGGATGTGGATATAAATAGCAGCGCCAAGCTTTCCAGCATGTGTGTGTGTGTAATGGCTTTTTATATCTGTATTTTTCAAAGGATTGTTTTTAGAGTTGTATTATTTTTTTCGAAGGTCCACAATAGGATTATTTTTCCTTGTGCCTTTGGGAGTCGGAGAGCTGTTTTGCTTTACAAAGGCATCCCAGCCCGAATAGTTTTTCCCAACCGTTATTTTACCAGAGTTATAGAAATGACAAACAGCTGCGGCTAATCCATCGGTAGCGTCTAAGTTTTTGGGTAAAGTTTTTAAGCCTAACAAGCTTTGAAGCATTTTGGCCACTTGTTCTTTACTGGCATTTCCACTTCCTGTTATAGCCATTTTTATTTTTTTTGGTAAATATTCTGTAATCGGAATTTCCCTACTTAAGCCTGCAGCCATTGCAACACCTTGTGCACGGCCTAGTTTAAGCATACTCTGTACGTTTTTCCCATAAAATGGGGCTTCAATGGCAATCTCATCGGGGTGATGGGTGTCAATAAGTTCTATAGTGCGCTCAAAAATGAGTTTTAATTTTAGGTAGTGGTCATCATACTTTTTTAAGTCTAGCTCATTAAGTTGTAAAAAATGCATGGTTTTACCTACTGTTTTTATAAGACCGAACCCCATAATAGTCGTGCCTGGATCAATTCCTAAAATTATTCTTTCTTTTTTCATTAACTAAAGTCGTTCTAAACTGTCCAAAACAAGATTAATAATTAAGTTGCTGGTAGATACCGTAATATTGGTTTAATTTGTAAGTGGAAAATATGACACGCCAAACAACACACAAAACTAAACAATTCTTTTTTGTACTCCTTAAATTAAGTAGTGTTGTTGCTGCCTTTTATTTTATATATTATAAGTTAACACATAACCCAGAATTAGATTTTAAAGATTTTACGAGTTTTTTATTGAAAAGTGATGTTTTCTACTTAAAAAATATAGTTTTTTTGGTCTTTTTAAGCCTTCTCAATTGGTTCTTTGAAGTTTTAAAATGGCAAACGCTTGTAGGTTTAATTAAAGAAATTACTTTTAAACAAGCTCTTGAACAAACACTAGGATCCTTAACTGTTTCATTATTTACACCAAATAGAATAGGGGAATATGGGGCAAAAGCCCTTTACTTTGTAAAGTCTGATAGAAAATTGGTCGTGTTGATTACCTTGGTCTCTAATATCTTGCAAATGTTGGTAACCACTATTCTGGGGGTTTCTGGGGGCATCTTTTTTTTACAGCGCTATCCTTTAGAGGCTGATTTTCATGGCGTTATTAAAGTTCTTTTTTTAGGGGGGCTTGTTTTTATGGGGTTAAGCTACTTTGTTAAAAGATATCTATGTGGTGTTTTTAAAATCCAGATTTTAAAAATTCAAAGGCTTATCAAACAGGTCTCTTTACAAATAATTGGGTTTGGTTTTTTATTGTCGTTATGTCGTTATGTTATTTTTTCTTTTCAGTTCTATTATGTTTTATCCGTTTTCGGAATAGAGATAACATATTTAAATGCTATGGTGGTTATTACGTTTATGTATTTCTTAGCATCTGTATGGCCCTCTATCTTCCTTTTTGATGTTCTTATAAAAGGTAGTGTGGCCGTTTATTTATTTAGTTTTTTAAACATAAGCGCATTTGCTGTTTTAGCTAGTGTTACTATAATGTGGTTACTCAATTTTGTATTGCCGAGTTTTTTTGGAAGTTATTATGTAATGCGTTTTAGCTTTTCTAAAAACACCCCTTCGATATGATTTTAATTGCTTTGTTTATCATACTGGCATATCTCATCTTAATAGGTGGTTTAATTTATGGGATTAAAAAAGTGCCTATTTTTGAAATAGCAGACCGTTCTGCTAAAATAAAATTCTCTATTATAATCCCTTTTAGAAATGAAGCGGAAAATTTACCAGAGCTGCTAAAGTCTGTGAAAGCCTTAAAATATCCAAAAGCTTTTTTTGAAATTATTTTTGTAGATGATGATTCAGATGATAAATCTACAAGAATAATACAGGAATTTATACTGAAAGAGGATATTAATATAACTGTAATTTTGAATGAACGGCATTCTAGTTCTCCCAAAAAAGATGCTATTTCCACAGCCATCAAACGTGCTAAAAATGAATGGGTTATTACTACAGATGCCGATTGTGTTTTGGCAGCTTGTTGGTTGGATAGTTTTAATCAATTTGTTCAAAAAACAAAAGCGAAATGTGTTGCTGCACCTATTAAATATACTAGTGCCAATAATTTTTTAAATCGATTCCAATTATTGGATATATTGAGTTTACAGGCAGCAACTATTGGTGGCTTTGGTTTGGGCAAGCCTTTCTTGTGCAATGGTGCTAATTTTGCTTATGAACGGGATTTGTTTTATGAATTGGATGGTTTTGAAGGCAATAATGCTATAGCGAGTGGAGATGATGTTTTTTTCTTGGAAAAGGTCTATAATAAATACCCAAACCGCGTACATTATTTAAAGTGTAAAGATGCTATCGTAAAAACAAAACCACAGGGAACTTGGGCGCTTTTATTATCGCAGCGCATACGTTGGGCAGCTAAAGCCACAGCGTTTCAAAACGGATTTGGAAAGCTAACAGGTGGCTTGGTGTTATTGGCTAATACACTTGTGGCTGTTTTAATAGTGTTCAGCATTTTTAATGCGAAACAGGTAGAGGTTTTATTGTATGTTTTAATAATAAAATGTATTGCTGATTGTCTTTTGATTTTTAATGCAGCATCATTTTTTAATCAAAGAGATGTGTTGAAAAGCTTTATCGTTGCTTTTTTATTTTACCCTTTTTTTAGTCTATACGTGGTTTTAAAATCGACGACTTCAAACTACAATTGGAAAGCACGGACTTTTAAAAAATAACGCTTAGTTAACTTTAATAATTATGGGGAGTTTAAATTGCGTGTTTACGTGTTGCCCGCGTTTAATGGCAGGAAACACTTCGGGTAGTGAGTCTAAACTTGACCTTAATAATGATTTAATATTGGGAATTTCTTGTAGCGTTACAGAGTCTATCTTCGAGTTTAATAATGTTAAGGTACCATCTTTGGAAACTTGAAAGTCTAATATAATAGTGTCATCAATATCTTGGCTTACAATAATGGTCTCATTTAATAAATAACTGTGAATATGATGGGTTAAAATTGTTTCAAAACAATGGTCTTTTTCAAGTTTTGAAGAGACAGAATCGCAAGTTGAAAAAGTAGGATACGTGTCTACTTCATTCCACTTAAAGGTTTGGAGCTCCTCATTTAAAATAGTCTCGGAAGATGTTTTTTTTACCTTAAAGTACTCACAAGAACTAAGCATGGTTATTAAGATGAAAATACAAATTTGTTTCATGGTTTAAAACTGAAACCGAAAAATACGATTTTATTTGAATACTATAAGGATGTTGGCTTCTAGTTTTTTGATATTATTGCCACAACGGTTAAAACTTACCATAAACTTGTTTTTTTTAATAGATCTAACGCATCTTTTAAGAAAGAAGAAGCCCCGTGGGTCTCTCAGGTCCATGGGGCTAAGTAAATTGCTAGTATCAACAAAAAATTGAGGGATTAATTAATTTTTAAACTGTTGATATTACAAATATAATGATAAGAAATGTCTTTTAGCTGTGGGAAACCCACATCAATATTGTGAAAAATAGAACTTTGTAGCTATAGCGGATATTCCTATGTTTTAAGGAGTGTGTTTTTTAATTTTTTTGTAAACTTTTGATGATAGATATAACAATAAGGTTAAACAAAACCTTCTTTTTTTGCTTTTTTTAAGAGTGTTTCATCTTGCCCGTCATACACCTCAAAAACTTCTCTAAGATACTTTTTTCTTTTCTCTATCGCACTTAGCGATATGTCCAAGTGCTCTCCAAGGTTTTTGGTTTTAATACCTTGAGATAATAAGTGGAGTATTTTTCTGTTTTTGTCATCAATAATGATGTCGTTAGTAACGATTTTTCTAATAAAACTGTTTACGGTGCCACTATAAAATGGTGGATTGTTAAGAACAGCTTGAAAAGCGCTAGCTAATTCGTTTGACGTGAGGTCGCTTTTAATTAGAAATCCTTCCGGATTTATTGTTTTAATAATATTATGAACTCTAAAGGGTTCATTAAACATGGTAAGGATAATGATTTTAGCTTGCGGTAAAATTTTTCGGGCGTGCTCTGCTAGGTCTTCTCCCGATGTCATGGCTCCATTTTTTGATGGGGGCAAACTAATGTCCATGAATAAAATGTCATAAGGATGTTGGTCTTGAACGGACTTTTCCATATGAAACATGGCTTCATCACAATTGTTGGCAATGTCTATTTTTAGTTTTTGATTCTCTTTTTTAGAAAAAAGCAATGTATTTTGGTAGCCTTCAATGATCATAGGGTGATCATCAATCATCAATATTTTAATATGTATTGACATAATATGTTTTTAAGTAGGGATATTAATTCTTATTGTAGTGCCTTTGTTTTTTTCTGATTTGATATCCAATTTGCCTTCTATTTCATCAATTCTGGAATACATATTTTTAATTCCAATTCCTTTTTTTTGTTTTTCCGAGGAAAACCCCACGCCGTTATCTGAAATAATTAAGCAAATTACATCATTATTTAATTTAAAGCTAATTTGAATCAAGCTTGCTTTTGCATGCTTATAAATATTATGTAATGCTTCTTGTATAAGCCTGTAAATGTGTATTTTGGTTTTGTTGGAAATAGAGTCCCAACTTATAGTTTCATCATAAGTAAGGCTGTAATTAATATTAAAAACTTTTGTTTGAGTGTTTACAAGGGTTTTTATAATGTCTATAAAACCTGAACCAGATATGAAGTCGGTGTTCAGTTCATGGGAAACTTTTCGTATATCTTGTTCTATGGTCTGGAGTTCGTCTATATAATGCCCTCTTGTTTTGATCGCTTCAACAGATGATGCCATGTTGAGACTGTCTAAACTTAAGCGTGTTCCAAACAGGCGTCCTAAAACGCCATCATGCAGCTCTTGAGAAATGCGTTTTTTCTCAATGGTACGTGCTTCCTCAATTCTACCTTGTTGTGATAGCATTAAGTTGTAGATTTCTTCATTAGCGACTTGTTGGTGCTGGATAAGCTTTAGTTCTTTGTTTTTTGTGCGTTGTGTAACTATAACATATATAAGCACAACGGTAATCAACAGAATGCCAGAAAGTATGGTGAGCCATAGCTTTTCCCTTTCAATTTGTGCGTTTCTTTCTTCTATTTGGTTGGTTTCAAACTGAATTCGTGTAAACTTATTGCGAATTTTGCGTTCGTTCATTTGAAGACTATCATTTAGCTTTATGTAGGCTTTATAGTGTTTTACAGCAATACTGTCCACTTCAATTTGAGAAAGTAATAACAAAGACCTTAATAAATCGTCATTATGATATTTTTTTGAAATTTCTTTTGCTTTATAAGCATAATATTTTGCAGAGTCTTGTTGTTTGTATTCATGATAGTACTCTGCAAGATGATGATGTATGGCTATAGTGGGGTAGGCTATAGAGTCGAATTGGTTTGCTATAGACAATGCTTCTAGATAAAGGGAGGGCAGTTGTGCATGTTGTTTAGAAAGATGCAGGGTATGGGCGTAATTATCGAGTACCAGAATGTAGAATTCTGGGTCGTTTTCAGCTAAACCTTTTCGAGACAAAATATCTTTAAATTTTTTTAATGCTAAATCGTATTGTCCTGAGTGGATGTATACAAGCCCTAAATTGTTGCTTGAAACATCTAATAGCCATTGGTTGTCGCCTTTTAGTCCGCTAATAATGTCATACATTTTTTTATGGTACAATATAGCGTCGTCATACTGTTCTAATTGGTCAAAAACTAAACCTAGATTATTATAATGAAATGCTTTTTTTTTTCTTACTTCATCATTGCTCTTTAGGGATTCTAATAAAGAAATTCCTTCCACCGAACTGATTTCACTACCTGTAAAATCTTTTTCATTTTTTTGTGTAATGGCAATGTCTAGTAGTAAAACGGCTGTGTTGAACTCGTCTTTTAATGCCCAATATAATTTTTTAGATTTATTAAAATAGTAAAAGGCACTATCCGTTACCTTTTGATAGTAATAAAAACCCAACTCCCTGCTTATAAAAGCGGTTGAGACTGTGTCTTTTATTTTTTCTGTAAGTTGTAAGTTGCGTTTGCTTACTTTTAAAAAATCGGTGTTAAGTCCTGCGTCTAAATAAATTTCCGCTAAATTGATATTACTTTTTACTATTAAAGCCTTAACTCCCGTTTTTAAGGATAGGTCTTGTGCTTTTCGTGCATATTTTATTTTTAAAGCAGTTTGTATGTTTTTTTTTTGTGTTTGCGAAATATAAAATGAAATGCTGTCTTTTTGTTCCTTTAATGATAATTGTGCCCAGGATAAACTTGAAAGCATTAGTAATATCAATAAAATTTTAATTTTAAAATTCATTTTTTATGAAAAAATAGCTTTCCAAATTTAGAAATAAAAAAGCCATTATCGCCACATATTGGCTAAGCAAATTATAAGTTTTTTATTACTATCTCACATCCTTTCCGCCACTCGTGGTATATGTTGTTAGTACATCATCTTCTTTTAGCTCCTCTTTTGTGCAAGATGTTAAAGTGCTTAGTATTGTAGTTACAATGACTGCTATTTTTAAAAATTTCATAGGAATTCAATTTTAAGGTTATATCATTTTATTCTCTGTTAATGCGAATAACGGAAACGGTATAAAATCCTGCTTTACAGGGTTTTAGTAGAGGGAAAATGGATTATTAATCTTAAAATGGAATACGCGAAAACACACGTACTAATTCTTTATTAAATTATATATGGTTGAGGGAATATTGACTAAAGTGTCAAAAATGGATTAATTTACTTAAGAAAAAAGAGGGAAGTTTTTAAATAATTCCTTAAGAACATCAAATTTATGACAATGAGGTTTTAGACAAAATATCTTCGATTAATTGCTTGAAACTTGCGATTAAGTGAGGTTTTAAAATGATAAATGCCTGAATTCAGGCATTTTATTGTTTGTAAAGTTAATAATTAACGTTTTGAATTTATAAGGTAGACTTGCTTTTTATTAAGCTCGTTTTGATAATTTTAGTAGAGGTTTCCAGGGAGGCTCCTTTTTTTAATTCCAATCGCTTTATGAGTTGTTGGGCGGCTGCAGATCCTATTTTTTTTGCATGTTGGCGTATGGTGGTAAGTTGCGGGATAGAGTGGTAGGAGACCGACTTGCTGCCAAAACCAATAACCGATATGTCTTCTGGTACTTTTAGACCAATGTTTACAGCGGTATTAATACTTATAATTCCAGAAGCACTATCTGCGGCAACTACACCATCGATGGTTTTGTGTTTCATTAAAAACGACTTTACTTTTTTGGAAGTATTGTTTCTAGTATTTATTTTCAATACCAGTGGCGTGTGTGTGGTGGTTTCCGAAATGGCTTTGTTGTAGCCTCTTTCACGAAGCTTGCCAACACTTACATTATCTACTGTAGTTATAAAAACGATATGTTTTCTTTTTTCTGCTAACAATCGTTTGGTAGCATTATAGGTCGATTCGAAATCATCTACAATAACTTTGTCGCACATCACATCATGTGCAACCCTGTCAAACATAACAATGGGCAGACCATTGCGTATCGTTTTATTGAAGTGTTCTGTTTCTCGTTTCATCTGCGTTTCTTTGGCCACAGATAATATAAAGCCATCTACGCTTCCATTGGCAAGAAGCTGTAAGCTCTCTTTTTCTTTTTCTAATGATTCGTTGGAAACACAGGTTATAATATTATAACCCTGCAAGGTTGCTTCTCTTTCAATGCCGAACAAGACCTTTGCCAAAAAGTAATTAAGAATATTAGGTATAATAACACCAATGGTTTTAGTTTTATTCTGTTTTAAACTTAGAGCCACTTTGTTGGGCTTGTAGTTGTAAAGATGTGCAAGTTCTTTTACGCGCTTGGCGGTATCTTTGCCAATTTCTTCACTATTATTTAAAGCTTTGGAAACGGTTGAGATTGAAACGTTAAGTTCTTTTGCTAATTGCTTTAATGTGACCATATTAATAAACCATCTGTTAAATGCTCATGCAATTTACAAAATTACAAGCTTTAAAAAGCTAATATGTTGCTTATTAAAAATGAGATTTAATAAAGCTTGTAACAGAAATTATTTTTTAGCCAAGTACTTTTTATTTTAAATTAAAATCATGAATTTTGAGAGGCTGCTTCTGCACAACGTTCCCCATCCATAGCTGCAGAAACAATGCCGCCAGCATAGCCACCACCTTCACCACAAGGAAACAAATTAGAGACTTGAGGGTGTGCCAATTGCTCGTTTCTAGGGATACAGACGGGAGATGAGGTTCTGGATTCTACACCAATAATATTAGCTTCAGATGTGTAATATCCTTTCATTTTTTGACCAAAGACTTCAAAGCCCTTTCTCAATCTGCTGCCTATTAACTTTGGCAATAAGGAGTGTAATGGTGCAGAATTTAATCCCGGTTGATAGGAGCTTGGGTTTAAATCACCAGATAGTTTTCCTTCTACAAAATCGGTTAAGCGTTGTGCTGGAGCAGCTTGGCTTCTTCCTCCTGCTGTAAAAGCTAGCTTCTCTAAGTCTTTTTGGTATTCAAGACCTTTTAAAACTCCAAAGTGATCATATTTTTGCAAATCTACATCTACATTGATTTCTACTACAATACCAGAATTGGCGAATAAATTGTTTCGTTTAGAGGGCGACATACCGTTTACTACTACTTCACCATTATCAGTGGCTGCTGGTACAATAAACCCACCTGGGCACATACAAAATGAGTATACGCCACGGTTGTTTACCTGTTGAACCAGACTGTAGGATGCAGGAGGCAGTAGTTCATGGCGCTCGCCTGGGCAATGGTATTGAATACTATCAATAATTTGCTGGGGATGTTCTACACGAACACCCATAGCAAACGATTTAGCCTCTAAAGCAATTTGCTTTTTGTGAAGCAAATAAAAAATATCTCGAGCAGAATGACCTGTGGCTAAAATGACGTTTTTTACAGTCATTTCCTTTCCGTTTTGAAATTGAATGGATTGGATTTTTTTATTTCTGATAACAAAATCGACAACCCGAGTTTCAAAATGGATTTCACCTCCAAAATTTAAAATTGTTTCTCGAACATTTTGAACCACCTTTGGAAGCTTGTTTGTGCCAATATGGGGGTGTGCATCTACTAAAATTTGGTCGGTAGCTCCATGAAACACAAGGTTTTCAAATATTCTGCGAACATCTCCTCGTTTTAAGCTTCGCGTATATAACTTACCATCACTATAGGTGCCAGCTCCTCCTTCACCAAAGCAATAGTTGGAGTCTTCATTTACAAAATGATCCCGATTGATTGCTTTTAAATCGCGCCGTCTGTCCTTAACATTTTTACCACGTTCTAATACAATAGGCTTGAAACCGAGTTCTATACAACGTAAAGCAGCATACATGCCTGCTGGTCCAAAACCAATAATATGAATAGACTTGCTGTTAGAAACGTCCTTATAATCAAATTGATATTCGGATACCTTAGGCAATGGTTCTTTAATATAAACGGCTATTTTGTAATTGAAAATGATTGTTGGCTTTCTAGCATCAATAGACTTTCTAAGTACTTTTATGCCTGTGATATTTTTTCTATTAATACTTAAAGCTTGCGCAGCTTTAATAAGTAAAATATCAGCAATGGTTTCTTCTTCAATAGAAATACGAAGTTGAATATCTTTTACCATGAGGTTGAATTAGCACGATTTGGCATGTAGGGCATCAATTATGTTTGTTTTTTAGTAAGGAGTTGCTTTAAAAGTTTTTTTACACCTTCTGTGTGAATGATATAAGCATAATATCTTATTAATTTCTCGTTCTAATATTTTAGAGTCTTTTATAAAAAACGCCTTGTAAATTATCGTCTAATATACGTAATAAACGAAAAGTCGTAGGCGTGGTTTTCATCCTTAGTATGCCGCGTATTTTTTTCTTCTTTCCATAGGGAATCATCAATTTCTGGAAAAAAAGCATCCGCTTCAAAAACTTCATGCACCCGGGTTAGTTCTATAATATCTGTTAAGGGCATGGTTTGCTTGTATATTTCGCCTCCACCAATTATAAAGGGCTGTGGGTCTTTCTTTGAAGCATCCATAGCATCTTCTAAGCTATTTACTACAATTACACCTTCAGGTACTTTGTAATTTGGTTGTCTTGTAACGACCACATGGGTTCGGTTAGGTAGGGGTTTTGGGAAGCTTTCAAAAGTTTTTCTTCCCATTATAATATGATGGCCGTTCGTAAGATTTTTAAAGCGCTTTAAGTCGTCGCTTAAATGCCAAATTAACATATTGTCTTTGCCAATAGCATTGTTTTCTGCGGCAGCTACAATAATGGTGAGTCTTTGTTTTTTTTGTTTTTGAGAGACGTTAAGAGGTTTTGTTTCTGGAGTTTTTTTTTCATTTGTAATAAGCTCCTGCTCAAGTTTGTCAATCCGCTCTTGTTGCTTGGCCATTAATTTATCCAGCTGCTTTTGTTCCCAAGCCTTCCCCATAAAATTGTGGGTAATAAATACATTGAAGATGTGGTACAATAGAAAAAAGAGCCAAATGAGTATGGCATAAACAAACCAATCTACTTCAAAAGGTCTGATGTTTTTTCCAAAATCAAGACCTAAATTGAGCATTATGAAAAACAATGATCCAATTAGAAATAAAACAAAATGTATGTATAGTCGTTTTTTCTGTGCAATGCGCTTTTGGGCATTTTGGAATAATTCTAACTGATCTTTATCTATTTTAGGGACTGGTTTCTTTTTTTTGAACATATTTATTGTAATAAAGGATTGTAAAGTTAAATATTTTAAATGATATATAATCTTTTTGAAAACAATATCTGTTGAATTTAAAACCTCTCATAATCAATAAGGAAGCTGTTTTTTACTGCTAATACAGCAACTATTATTGTTCTAATTTGTATACTTAAGAGCTAAAGTGTTTTTATTTTATTAAATTCATAATTATTTGTTTTAAAGGAGGTTGAGGTACTGGTAAATAGAGGGTTGTTTCATATTTTTGCATAAAATAACAACAAAAAATAAAATTATGGCAATTACAAAGCAATATTTGAAAAGCAAGCCCATTTGTAAAGTAACCTTTTCTGTGCCTGCCAAAGACGCAAAAGCAGTATCCGTTGTTGGTTGTTTTAATGATTGGAATACCAGTAAAGCACCTCTTAAAAAATTAAAAAACGGGAGCTTTAAAGGTGCTATCGATTTAGAAATAGGAAACTCTTATGAGTTTAAGTATGTTATTGATGGGAATTATGTAAATGATGAAGCTGCAGATGCTTATGCCTGGAATGAATATGCAGGAACTGAAAACGGAGTATTAAATCTTTAATAATACGAATAGGCCTTGATTTATTAGGCCTTTCAATGAAATAAAGGCAATTTTTTTTTGAATAGGCTGCTTTTTATTAAATTTAATAATAACCTTTAATATTTATGACCAAAGTATTATAAGTCTTCGGTCCCAATAGCTATAGTTTTGGCTACCCTGTATTGTTCACGGAAAACATGTGGGCCATATGGTAAAGATAATTGTTCTGTTTTTGTATGCTGATGAAAGTTATAGACAGGAGTGCCATTATTTTAAAAGAGTCTCTAATGTGTTTATACTAGAGACTCTTATTTACTAAAACTCGAACAGATAAGGAATGGTATAGCGCTGCTCGAGGTTAATTGTGTTATAAATTAACCTAAATATGTTTTTAAAATTTTACTTCTAGAAGTATGTTTTAATCTTCTGATAGCTTTTTCCTTAATTTGACGAACACGTTCGCGAGTTAAATCAAAAGTTTCTCCAATTTCTTCTAATGTCATAGGGTGTTGGTTTCCTAATCCAAAATAAAGGCGGATAACATCAGCTTCACGAGGTGTTAATGTTTCTAAAGCGCGTTCTATTTCGGTACGTAAAGATTCATGCAATAATTCTCTATCAGGGTTTGGAGACTCGCCACTGTTCAGTACATCATATAAGTTTGAATCTTCACCCTCAACTAAAGGCGCATCCATGCTTACGTGGCGTCCAGAATTTTTCATGGATTCTTTCACATCGTTAATCGTCATGTCCAATTCTTTTGCAATTTCTTCTGCAGAAGGTGGGCGCTCATGACTTTGCTCAAGAAAAGCAAACGTTTTGTTGATTTTGTTTATGGATCCAATTTTGTTCAATGGCAAACGTACAATACGGGATTGTTCTGCCAAAGCCTGTAATATCGATTGGCGAATCCACCAAACGGCATAAGAAATGAATTTAAAACCACGTGTTTCATCAAAACGTTGTGCAGCCTTAATCAATCCTAAATTACCTTCGTTAATTAAATCTGGCAGTGTTAAGCCTTGGTTTTGGTATTGCTTAGCTACAGATACAACGAAACGTAAATTTGCTTTAGTCAACTTCTCCAAAGCTAATTGATCGCCAGCTTTAATACGTTGTGCTAATTCTACTTCTTCGTCTGCGGTAATTAAGTCAACTTTTCCAATTTCTTGCAGATATTTGTCTAACGAAGCGGTTTCTCTATTGGTAACCTGCTTCGTAATTTTAAGCTGTCTCATCTAAAGTTCTTCTGTGAATTTGATAGTGAATATTGTTGTTCAGTAGTTATACGTAAGATGTTACAGAAATGTTACAAAAAAATTATACAATTATTAATTTTTTATTATTGAGATGAATATCTTCAAGGATATTATGGGTAAATTGAAAATGGCCACGCGTAGTTATAATTCGAAATCGATGCGATTTTAAAGCCGTTAAGGTATTTAAAAATAACCATTTGGATTTGAGTAGGTTTGTCTTTTTAGACTTAAGGCTTAATTCGAAATAATGTTTTCTTCCTTCCTTTTCTGCAACAATATCTGGTGTAATAGTAATGTCGCTACCTACTTTTGCATACGATTTTGGAGTTGTATAACCTTTAAGGTTTGCTTTGATGTTTTTATAACCACGATTCTCTAAATAAGAAATGGATTGGGTTAAAATGGTTGCGTATTTATTTTTATTTTCATCGCTCATGTTTTGTAAGGTACTGAAAATGAGTGATAAATAAAAAACAATAACAAGATATTTATAAAAGTTATGTGTTTCAAATTTAAATTGCCATTTTAAATAGCGCATGTTAATTGGTGTTTTTAATTTTAATAAATGATTTTAAAAATTAATTCATAGTACGTAAATGACTGAGAAAGAAAAAATGATTGCAGGTCAACTGTATCGTCCAGCAGATAAAACACTAGTTAAAGACCGCACTAAAGCGAGATTGTTATTGCATAAAATTAACACAACAAGTGTAGAAGACTTAGAGACGCGCGATAATGCTATGCGCCAACTTGTATGTAATGCTGGTGATAACCTATATATTGAGCCGCCTTTTTTTTGCGATTATGGTTATAATATAAAGGTAGGAAACAACTTTTACGCCAATTTTAATTGTTGCATTTTAGATGTTTCTACAGTTACTATAGGTCATAATGTTATGTTGGCTCCCCATGTGCAAATTTATACAGCAACGCACCCCTTAGAACATAAGGTTCGCAATAGTGGTGTTGAATTAGCAAAGCCTATTGTAATTGGTGATAATGTTTGGATTGGTGGGAATAGTACCATTTGTCCAGGTGTAACGCTAGGAAACAATGTTGTGGTAGGAGCAGGGTCTGTAGTGACCAAAAGTTTTCCAGATGATGTGTTGATTGCAGGAAACCCTGCTAAAATTATTAAAACCATAGATAACAGCTAAATTTATAATTCCTATTTTTGCAGCACGAAAAAATTATTGATATGAATGCATACATCTTTCCGGGGCAAGGCGCTCAATTTTCAGGAATGGGTTTAGACCTTTATGAGAATTCCCCTTTAGCGCAAGAATTATTTGAAAAAGCCAATAAAATACTTGGTTTCAATATCACGGATATTATGTTTGAAGGTTCTGCCGAAGCCCTTAAGGAAACTAAAGTGACGCAACCTGCAGTTTTTTTACATTCGGTTATTTTGGCTCATGTTTTAGGAGATAAGTTTAATCCTCATATGGTTGCCGGACATTCATTAGGTGAGTTTTCTGCTTTGGTTGCTAATGGCGCCTTGAATTTTGAAGATGGTTTGAAATTGGTATCTCAACGTGCTTTGGCCATGCAAAAGGCTTGTGAGCTACAACCTAGTACTATGGCTGCTGTTTTAGGTCTAGAAGATGCTATTGTTGAAAAGATATGTGCAACAATTGAAGGGGTTGTTGTGGCTGCTAATTATAACTGTCCAGGACAGTTGGTAATTTCAGGGGAGGTTGAAGCCATAAACAAAGCCTGTGAAGCCTTAAAGGAGGCGGGGGCTCGTAGAGCATTGGTTTTGCCTGTGGGTGGCGCGTTCCATTCTCCTTTAATGGAGCCTGCTCGAGAAGAATTGGCTGCAGCCATTGAAAATACGAAATTCAGTAAACCGAATTGCCCCATTTATCAAAATGTAAGTGCAAGTGCTGTTAGTGATGAGGATGTTATAAAGTCTAATTTAATTTCGCAGCTCACAGCTCCTGTACGCTGGACACAGTCGGTACAGCAAATGATTACAGATGGTGCTACATTGTTTACAGAAGTGGGGCCAGGAAATGTTTTACAGGGCTTAGTAAAGAAAATCAATAGAGAGGCTCAAACTGCTTCCGCAACTTTTGAAACCGATAAGTAAATGAAAGTATCAAAACGGACGGTTTATATTTTATTAGTGATTGTTATTACTATTGCGATAGACCAAATTTCGAAAATCTGGATACGTCTTAATGTTGCTCCAGGCAGTCAGTCTGAGATTGTAGGCGATTATTTTACACTCCATAATGTAGAGAATGCAGGTGCTTTTTTGGGTATGGGAAGCGACTTAAACCCAACGCTAAGGCTTATCTTGTTGCTTATTTTGCCTATGGTGGTTTTGGCATTTGTGCTGCGTTATATATTTAAAGATAAAACCCTAGATAATGCTTCTTTATTTGCATTTTCAAGTATTATTGGCGGGGGTGTTGCCAATGTTTACGATCGCATCGTGTATGGCTCTGTTACAGATTTTTGGCATATCGATTTGGGTGGTATGTTCCGTACGGGTATTTTTAATATGGCCGACCTATCGGTAACAACAGGTATGATTATTTTACTAATTGTTAGTTTTAGGAAGAAGAACGTATAGGGAATTAAAAAGGTTGCTAATTTTATTTTAGCAACCTTTTTTGCTTTAAAAGAGATGCTCTTTAATGCCTCTTATTTTGTATTGGCTCTTACTTTTTGTTCCCATTGCCATGCAGAACGCATCGCATCATCTAGGCTAAGTTTTGTTTTCCAACCTAATTCATTATTAGCTTTATTAGTGTCGGCATAGGCCGAGATGATATCGCCCTCACGTCTGCCTACAATTTTATAATTTAATTTCTTTCCAGATACTTTTTCAAAAGATTTTACGACCTCTAATACCGAACTACCTGTTCCTGTACCTAAATTAAAAGTTTCGTAATTGGTTTTGTTGGTATTCTCAAGCAAACGACCTAAAGCCACTACATGGGCTTTGGCTAAATCGACTACATGAATGTAGTCACGAATACAAGTACCATCTGGAGTAGGATAATCATCTCCAAAAACAGAGAGCTCTTTACGTAGCCCGATACCTGTTTGTGTGATAAAAGGCACTAAGTTTTGAGGCACTCCAATAGGGAGCTCTCCTATTTCTACAGATTCGTGTGCTCCAACAGGGTTAAAGTAACGTAAAGCAATTGCTTTTATATTTGAAGAAACTTTACAGGTGTCTCTAATAATTTCTTCTCCTATTTGCTTTGTGTTTCCATAAGGTGATTCTGCTTCTTTTATTGGTGCATTTTCGGTTATAGGCAACTCGTCTGCTTGTCCATATACTGTACAGGACGAACTAAAGATAAATGCTGCAGATGGCAGTTTTTTTAATTCTTTAAGGATATAAATTAAAGTTGAAATATTGTTTTCGTAATACAATAAAGGTTCTTGCACGCTTTCTCCAACCGCTTTGCTTGCAGCAAAATGGATCACGCCTTTTACATCGCTATGTTTTGCGAAAAAGGCCTCAACTCCTGCTTTGTCTTTTAAATCCAGTTTTTCGAAAACAGGTTTTTTCCCCGTAATGGCTGTAATGCCATCCAATACGCTTACTGATGAGTTTGATAAATCGTCGATAATAACCACCTCATAACCCTTGCTTTGTAATTCTACAACCGTATGCGAGCCTATAAAGCCTAAGCCGCCAGTAACTAATATTTTATCCATTTATAAAATTTATAATTGTTGATGTTATGTATTCTATTTGATCGTCTTCTAGCTCTGTATGCATCGGTAGTGAAATCACTTCTTTTACCAATTGATTTGTTACTTTAAAATCGGTTTCTTTATACCTTTCGTCTAAATAGGCTTTTTGCCTGTGAAGTGGAATAGGGTAATACACACCGCAAGGAATATCGTTTTCATTTAAATGCTTAACAAGGGCATCTCTATCCATATGTTTTACTTGCAAAGTATATTGATGGAATACGTGACTATCTTCAGTGCCGTTTCTAAAAGGGATTTCTATGTTCTTAATGCCTTTAAAAGCTTGGTCATATTTGTCTGCTGCCGCTTTTCTGGCTGCATTATATGCGTCTAAACGTTGAAGTTTAATGTCTAAAACTGCGGCTTGAATACTATCCAGACGCGAATTTACGCCAACTACATCATGATGGTAACGTTCGTACATGCCGTGGTTCACAATGCCCCTTATACGATGCGCCAAAGCATCATCATTTGTAAAGATGGCACCACCATCCCCATAGCATCCTAAATTTTTGGATGGAAAGAAAGAGGTTGCCCCTACATGCCCGATAGTACCTGCTTTTGCTTTAGAGCCGTCTTTATAGGTGTAATGAGCACCAATAGCCTGGGCATTATCTTCAATAACAAATAAATTGTGTTTTTCTGCTATTTTCATGATGGCTTCCATATGGGCACATTGACCAAATAAGTGTACCGGAACAATAGCTTTTGTTTTAGAAGTAATAGCGCGTTCAAGAGCTTCTATATTGATATTGAAATCGTCGGGATTAACATCCACTAAAACAGGTGTTAATTGCAATAAAGCAATAACCTCTACTGTTGCAGCAAACGTAAAATCGGCGGTGATAACTTCATCGCCCGGCTTCAAGCCTAGACCCATCATGGCAATTTGTAGGGCATCGGTACCGTTGGCACAAGGGATAACGTGTTTGACATTGAGATAGGTTTCTAGATTTTTTTGAAATTCATGAACCTTGGGGCCATTGATGAAGGTCGTGGTTTCAATAACATCTTGAATGGAATTGTTTACTTCATCTTTAATGTCGCTATATTGACCTTTAAGGTCAACCATTTGGATTTTTTTCATCTAAAAAGTTTGCAGACTATATGTAAATCAACCGATTTAACAGTCTATTTAATGAATCTTGAGACAGGTGTTTAAAGAACAAATTTACGAAATTAGCAGATGCTAAACAATGAAATTATATTAAAGAAATGTATTTTAGCGCCAAATAAATAATGTTGGGAAGTATTTATAATATAGGGATTCAGACAGTGAAATTCGCCTTAAAATGCATGGCGCCTTTTAATCTTAAAATTAAGAAAGGTGTAGTAGGTCGTAATAAAACCTTTGAGGTTTTAAGGGCGCAGCTTTCTAAAACCGATAAAACGTTATGGTTCCATTGTGCGTCTTTAGGAGAATATGAACAAGGTCTTCCTGTGTTTAAGGAACTGAGAAGCCATTACAAAAACCATAAAATTATTTTGAGTTTTTTTTCACCGTCGGGTTATGACATTCGAAAAGAGTCTCCTATAGCAGATGTGGTGGTGTATTTGCCTCTTGATACTGAAAAAAATGCAACTTTATTTTTAGATTTAGTAAATCCCGAACTTACAATTTTTGTTAAATATGATATTTGGCCGAATTTTTTAAAGACTTTAAAATCCAGAAATTTACGTGCCATCTTGATTTCTGCTGCTTTTAGACCCCATCAAGCTTTTTTTAAATATTACGGAAAACAATTAAGAGACGCGCTTTTTGCCTTTGAACATATTTTTACGCAAAATGAAGGTTCTAAAGAATTATTAAAATCTATTGGATATAATAAGGTTACCGTAAGTGGAGATACGCGCTTTGACCGGGTGTACAGTCAATTAGCATTGGATAATGATTTAGATTTTATTAGTAAGTTTAAGGGGGGTAAAGCGTGTGTTGTTGCTGGGAGTACTTGGCCAGAAGATGAGGCTTTATTTATAGAATACATCAATAGTCAGTCTGTAAAAGATGTTAAATTTATCTTAGCACCGCATAATATCAAATCTAGTCACATTCAGCAGTTCAAAAATAAACTTTCAGTAAAAACCGTTTTTTTTTCTAATAAAGATAATCAAGACTTGGAAAGTGCACAGGTTTTTATTTTGGATACTATAGGAGTGCTTACAAAAGTATATCAATATGCAGATATTGCCTATGTTGGTGGTGCAATGGGAGCTACGGGGTTGCACAACACTTTGGAGCCTGCTGTTTTTGGGGTGCCCATAATTATCGGCAATCACCATAGTAAATTTCCAGAAGCCCAAGCGATGATTGATAATGGTGGTATGTTTTCTGTCTCTAACCAAAATAGTTTTAATACAGTTTTAGAGGGCTTGATTGCAAATCAAGATAGGCGATTGGAATCTGGGATTAAAAATTTTAAATATATAGAAAAAAACAAAGGTGCTGTAATCCAAATTCTACATTACTTACGTATATAAGATATTGCAATTACGAATCTGTATAAAAAGAAGGGATGTAGTTGCGCTATCTAATTAACATTAAAACCAAAACCAATGAAAAAGGTATTATTGACATCTGTACTATTATTAGTTATGAGTTTAACATTTTCGTCTTGTAGAGAAACAAAAAAGACAGATTCTGTGGAAGAGGCTATAGAAGATGCTGGAGATGATATGCAAGACGCCTATGATGACGCTACCGATGCTACTGAAGACGCACTTGAAAACACGGGTGAAGCTATGGATAACACTTTAGATGCTACTGAAGAAGGAATAAATGCTTCAGCTGATGCTGTAAACGATAAAGTGGAGGAAATAGAAACGGCTCAATAATTTTGTGTTGTTTTTATTAAAAATTAGAACCGCCCATTGGCGGTTTTTTTATGTTTTTTTTAAAAGGGGCAGTTGCCGATACGCACCTTAAGCTTGTTTTTTTGGGGTGTTGAATTACAGAGCTTATGAGATAATGCCATAAAGCAAAAGCCCCGATATTTTCATATTGGGGCTTTTTATAAATAGATTTAAAAAAGAAATTAATCTTCTTTTTTATCTTCTCTAGGTTTTCTATCGTCACGACGGTTGTCGCGTCCTCGATTATCTCTACCTCGGTTATCCCGTCCACCACGATCTCTATCGTTATTTTCTCTTGGTGGTCTAGCAACATAGCCTTCCGGTTTTGGTAAAATAGCTTTTCTAGATACTTTTTCTTTTCGTGTTCTTGGGTCTAAACCAAAATACTTCACATCAAAAACATCACCCATGTTCACAACATCGGTAACGTTTTCAGTACGTTCCCAAGCCAATTCACTCACGTGCAGTAACACTTCGTTTCCTGGAGCGTCTGCATACTCTACAACAGCGCCAAAGTCAAGTAATTTAATCACTTTAACCTCATAAACGCTACCAACTTCTGGTTTGAACATAAGCGAGTCGATTTTTGCCAATACAGCATTAATGCCCTCTTGTCCTGTACCTAAAATTTCAACAATACCTTCTTCTGTTACTGGGTCTTCATTGATTACAATTGTAGTTTTGGTTGTTTTTTGTAATTCTTGAATTACTTTTCCACCAGGTCCAATTAAAGCACCAATAAACTCATTAGGAATCACACGTGTTACCATTTTAGGAGCATGTGCTTTTACATCTGCATTTGGAACAGCAATTGTTTCTACTATTTTATCAAGAATATGTAAACGACCATTACGTGCTTGTTTTAAAGCATTAACAAGAATTTCATAAGATAATCCTTTTACTTTAATGTCCATTTGGCAAGCGGTAATACCATCTGCCGTACCTGTTACTTTAAAGTCCATATCACCTAAGTGATCTTCATCTCCTAAGATGTCAGACAACACTGCGTATTTTCCAGATTCAGCATCAGAAATTAATCCCATGGCGATACCAGAAACTGGCTTTTTCAATTGAACACCCGCATCCATTAGCGCCATAGTTCCAGAACAAACCGTTGCCATAGAAGACGACCCATTAGATTCTAAAACTTCTGAAACGACACGAACAGTATAAGGACAATCTTCAGGAACCATGCCTTTTAAAGCACGTTGTGCAAGATTACCATGTCCAACT
The DNA here is from genome assembly GCF_042427585.1 of Mariniflexile ostreae. Lineage (NCBI taxonomy): Bacteria > Pseudomonadati > Bacteroidota > Flavobacteriia > Flavobacteriales > Flavobacteriaceae > Mariniflexile > Mariniflexile ostreae. Next base: position 29,556 of record NZ_JBHMFC010000017.1, read on the forward strand.
TCACGACGAGATGTTCCACGAATTGGTCGAGCTTCACCTGTACAAAAAGGAGGGAAGTTGTAGTGTAAATAGAAGCGCTCTTCACCTTCAAAAGACGGCATGTCAATTTGGTTGGCTTCTCTAGAGGTACCTAATGTTACTGTGGCCAATGCTTGCGTTTCTCCACGTGTGAAAATTGCAGAACCGTGTGTAGATGGCAAATAATCTATCTCACACCATATTGGTCTAATTTCATCTGTTTTACGACCATCTAAACGTAAGCCTTCATTTAAGGTAAGGTCTCTAATTGCTGTTTTTTCAGCTTGATAATAGTATTTTGATATTAAACCACCAAAGTCCTCTTGTTCTTCTTCAGAAAAAGAAGCTTTAATAGTTTCTTTAATAGCATCAAAAGCGGCACTTCTCTCATGTTTAGCAGAAGCAGCTCTTGCTACAGCATACACTTTGTCGTATGCCATATCATGAATTTTCTTTGCTAAATCATCATCTTTTCGTTCTGTCTCATATTCACGAACGGCTTTCTTTCCAAAGGCTTCTGCAAGTTTTACTTGAGCAGCACATTGAATTTTAATGGCTTCGTGTGCAAATTTAATAGCGTCAGCCATTTCTTCTTCAGAAATCTCATCCATTTCGCCTTCTACCATCATTACCGAGTCGGCAGAAGCTCCAATCATCATATCGATGTCCGATTCTAATAACTGAGTACGAGTTGGATTGATGATAAATTCGCCATTTATACGACCAACTCTAGCTTCAGAAATTGGGCATTCAAATGGAAAATCGGATAATTGGATGGCAGCCGAAGCAGCCAATCCTGCCATAGCATCTGGCATAACATCATCATCATGAGACATTAATTGGATCATCACCTGAGTTTCAGCATGGTAATCTTTTGGAAATAATGGACGTAAAACGCGATCTACCAAACGCATAGTTAGCACTTCACCATCACTTGGTCTAGCTTCTCTTTTAAAGAAACCTCCTGGGTAACGTCCTGCCGCTGCGAATTTTTCACGATAATCTACTGTTAAGGGTAAAAAATCGACATCACTTTGTTTGTAATTGGAAACTACTGTACATAATAACATACATTTCCCTGACTGAACAACAACAGATCCATGGGCCTGTTTTGCCAATTTTCCGGTTTCAATAGAAATTTCTCTACCGTCGCCAAGGTCTATGACCTCTTTAAAAACTTTTGGAATCATAATTTTTTTAATTCTAATTAAACAATGGTCGTTGTGTTGTTGTTGTGTAGTTGTTGTTGTGTGGCAAAGAGATGCCATGACCAATGAAAAACCGTAATGAGCTTCTTCAATGTGCGTTTATACTCTGCACAGGAGGTGTTTTGATATGAAAAAAGAGGCTGAAAAGCCTCTTTTTATTATTTTCTTAATCCTAATTCTTTTACTATAGCACGATATCTTAAAACATCCTTCTTAGTTAAGTAATCTAGTAAAGCACGACGCTTTCCTACCAACATCACTAATGAACGTTCTGTGTTATAATCTTTACGATTATTCTTTAAGTGACCTGTTAAATGGTTAATTCTTTGTGTGAATAACGCAATTTGTCCTTCTGCAGATCCAGTATCGTTCTTGTCTTTACCGTGTTTTGCGAAGATTTCTTCTTTGTTTAAATACATGCTAATATTATTGTAAATGATTTTTATGTACACGAAAGCCTTTCTTTCGATTTGCAAATGTAGTAATTTATTATGAATTTATAACACTCCTTTATTTGTAAAGTTTTCACTAAATTAACATATTCAAATTTTTTGTTTTTTATGGAAAGAATAATGGTAGATGCTCTCGACTCAAATTTACTTCCCGAAATTTTTAATCATGCCTATCATGGCATAGCAATAATAGGACTAGATGGCAAGTGGCATTTAGTAAGTAAAAGCTTGTGTGAGATATTGGAATATGATGAGAATGAGCTTTTAATGAAGGGGTTTCATGAGATTACCCACGAAGAGGATTTAGCGAATGATGTAGCAAAAGTTAAACAGCTTATAAAGAATACGATAAAAAATTATAAAATAAAAAAACGCTATTATAAAAGAAATGGTGTCATTGTTTGGGCACAATTGTCTGTTTCGTTAGTTAGGGATAAGCAAAATAAACCGAAATACTTTATTGCTCAAGTACAGGATATAACAGAAGAAAAAAATGAAGAACAAGAAAAAGAACTTATTTCAAATATTATAAAAGAGCAAAACGATCGACTTTTAAATTTTTCTAGAATTATCACGCATAATTTAAGAACACATGCGGGAAATTTAATGACTTTGACCAGTTTTGTGGAAGAAGAAATTGAAGAGGTTAGAACAAACGAAAGTTTTTTTACTTTACAACAAGCGGTTTGTAATTTACAGGATACGGTTAAACATTTAACAGAAATAGCAGAGTTTTCAAGATACAATGAAAACGAGTCTAAAGCTCTTAAGCTTCGGAATTATGCTGTAAATGCTATTTGTAGTGTAAGTTCTTTGGCTATGAAAAGTGGCTGTACTATTGAAAATAATATACCGCCAGATTTGTATGTAAAGGCTGTTGATGCTTATTTGGAAAGTATTCTTTTAAATTTATTGACTAATGCCATTAAATATAAAGCAGAAACTCGTATTGGAAATATTGTATTAAGTGCCACAGCAGAAAATGGCTTTGTTGTATTGCGTGTTAAAGACAATGGATTGGGCGTAGATTTAGATAAATATGGGGAAAAAATTTTCTCGCTATATCAAACTTTTCATAAAAATAAGGATTCTAAGGGAGTGGGCCTGTTTATAACAAAAAATCAAGTTGAAGCCCTTAATGGGAAAATTGAGGTTATTAGTGAAGTAGGTATAGGAACAGAATTTATTATTTACTTGAGGTCTGCTATAATACCTCATGCAGAAAGCCTATAAAACGATTAATTACATAGGCTTTCTGATGTGTATTTAAATAAAATCTAAGCTCTTAATGGTTGGTTTAGAATTAAATCGATGTATTGGTTTACTTTGTTTTTTAATTCTTTACGCTGTGTGATAAAGTCTAGAAAACCATGTTCTAATAAAAACTCTGAAGTTTGAAATCCTTCAGGAAGTTCTTTTCCTGTAGTGTCTCTCACAATACGTGGCCCTGCAAATCCTATTAAAGCACCTGGTTCGGCAATATTGATATCGCCTAACATGGCAAATGATGCTGTGGTTCCGCCAGTAGTAGGGTCGGTGCATAAAGAAATGTATGGGATACCTGCATCTGCTAACTGAGCGAGTTTAACAGAGGTTTTGGCTAATTGCATTAATGACAATGCTGCTTCCATCATACGTGCGCCACCAGACTTTGAAATGATCATTAAAGGTATTTTCTTCTCTAAAGCATAATCTGCTGCTCTTGCTATTTTCTCCCCTACAACGCTTCCCATTGAACCGCCTATAAAAGCAAAATCCATACAGGCGACCACAAGGTTCTTGCCTTTAGATTTTCCAACCGCTGTTCTTACGGCATCTTTTAGCTTTGTTTTTTCTTGTGCAGCCTTAAGGCGTTCAGGATATTTTTTAGTGTCTATGAATTTTAAAGGGTCTTTGGATTCTAAATTCGCATCCATTTCTTTAAATTTATTGTCGTCAAATAAAATTTCGAAGTATTCTTTGCTACCTATACGAACATGGTAACCGTCTTCTGGGCTTACATAGAAGTTTTTCTCTAATTCTTCTGCATCAACAATTTTTCCTGTTGGAGATTTGTACCATAGCCCTTTGGGCGTATCTTTTTTCTCTTCGGTAGTGGTTGTTATCCCTTTTGTTTTTCTTTTAAACCAAGACATAGTGATATGTTATTTTAGATTTTAATTTAATTTTAAAACCGTTGCTATTTTTGCAAATGTAAAACATATAAAATTACTATTTTTATTATTCAAACTCAAAATTTGCCAATACTATCGGTTTCGATTTTGTATATTGAAAATGAAAATCCCATTTAAACGCAGTATACTGAGGTTTAAATGGGATTTTTATAATTCTAAAATATAAATTATAGCGTATTCACATTGTTTAAATCTTCAAACGCCTTTTTCAAACGAGCGATAAATGTTTTTTCGCCTTCGCGCAACCAAACTCTAGGGTCGTAATATTTTTTATTTGGTACATCGCCACCTTCGGGATTTCCAATCTGGCCTTTTAAATATTCTGATTTGCTACCCATATAATCGCGGATACCAGCCATAAAAGCATATTGTAAATCGGTATCGATATTCATTTTGATAACACCGTAGCTTATGCCTTCTCTAATTTCTTCAACCGAAGATCCAGATCCACCGTGGAATACAAAATCAATATGATTATGCTCTACGCCATATTTTTTTGAAATGAAATCTTGAGAGTTTTTCAATATTTTTGGAGTCAATTTTACGTTCCCAGGCTTGTAAACCCCATGTACGTTTCCAAAAGCGGCTGCAATAGTGAATTGATCACTTACCTTGCTTAGTTCCTCGTATGCGTAAGCAACTTCTTCTGGTTGTGTGTATAATTTAGAATCGTCTACATCTGTATTGTCTACTCCATCTTCTTCTCCGCCAGTAATTCCTAGCTCAATTTCTAAAGTCATGCCCATTTTAGACATTCTTTCTAAATATGTTTTACAAATAGCGATGTTTTCTTCTAAAGGCTCTTCAGAAAGATCGATCATATGAGAACTGAAAAGTGATTTTCCAGTCTCTTTAAAATGGATTTCGCTAGCATCCAATAAACCATCTATCCAAGGTAAAAGTTTTTTAGCACAATGGTCTGTATGTAAGATAACAGGAACACCATATGCCTCAGCTAAGGTATGTACATGTTTTGCACCGGCTACAGCACCAGCAATAGCTGCTTTTTGGCCCTCATTATCTAATCCTTTTCCTGCGTTAAATTGTGCGCCACCATTAGAGAATTGAATAATAACTGGAGCGTTAAGATCTTTAGCGGTTTCTAAAACACCGTTTATAGTGTCTGAACCTATAACGTTAACAGCGGGAAGTGCATAATTATTGGCTTTTGCATGGTTGAAAATTGCTTGAACCTCTTTTCCTGTAGCTACGCCAGGCTTTATATTGTGTCCCATTTTTTTGATATTTATTAAATGTTAGTAATTATCAAAAGTAATCATTTTTTGAATAAAACATTGGGGTTTTGTAAATTGAAACCCTTAAAACCTTACTAAAACGATGTAGTTTTCTGTGAAGAATTCGATTGTAGCATCTCTTGAACTCTTTTTTGTGAAAAACGCTTACCTTTTCACGAATACTGGGGCATAAAGTTTTTTCTGTGCCATTAAAGTATTTCAAAACCTTTTTTAAGAAATGCTTATACCTCTTTCTTTTAAATGTTGCTTTGCAAAGTAAGAGTGAAGCGTGAGAGCAAAGGCGTGTGGCTTATCAATATTTTTCGCGAATGGGTTATAGGTGGGACCAGCGTTTTTTTATATACGGAAAGCCTCCATGCATGTTAAAATGGGTAATTGATGCCTATGTTATATACGGCATTAGTGAAATTATAATCATTAAACCATCGGTTTTCGTCTTGATAAGAGGGGTCGTAAGTTTTAAATCCAATGTCAAAACGGAAAACAAAAAAGCTAAAATCATAACGTAAGCCGAAACCTGATCCTACGGCAATGTCTTTTAGAGATTTAAAGTTATCAAAAGTAGCAGGACCTGTTTCTGTATTGTCAAACACGTTCCAAATATTACCAGCATCAATAAAAACAGCGCCGTTTAAGTTGCCAAACAGATTAAAACGCTGTTCTGCACTTAATGCGATCTTAAGGTTGGCTTCATTAAACTCATCTGTAGTAACAGAACTTCCAGGGCCTAAACTATAGGCGGACCAGGCGCGATTATCGTTGGCGCCACCGGCAAAAAAACTTTTGGCAAAAGGAATATTGTTAGAGTTGCCATAGGGAATCGCAATACCTAAAAAGCTACGTATGGCGAACACATTTTTATTGCCTAAATCCCAACGTTTTATATAATCGATTTCGGTTTTAGCATATTGGGAAAACGCAACGTCAAATATGGTGTATCTGTCGCTGGCGTCCTTTTTTAAGCCTAATAATGTTGACGTATTGGCCAATAAGTTTCCCGCTAACTCTATTTTATAACGAAATATTGAAAAATTTTCGTCAAATAAATTACGCTGTGTGTTTTTGATAAAATTAAAACTAGAGGAGAAGATTAGGTTGTTTTCTGTTAAACGCTCTTTTCGTTCATTAATAGAGGAAACCGTCTTAAAATCTGCACTGTTAGGAGTCAGCGCTGTGTTGCCATTCAGCACTTCTTTAATAAACGCATCTGTCTGTACTGGATAAAGCAAGTCCACACCATTGTTGTAATTTAAAGATTTGGAAATAGCATTTAAACTGTTAAATGAATTGCCATACACCCTAAAGTAGTTCCCTGCATTTAAGTTTCTAATGTACTGTACGTTAAATAAATCTAGTTTATTGCTAACCTGTTTTGATGGTAACCAATTGTAATTAAAAGCGCCTATAAAAGTCTGTTTGTCTAATCCAATATTGGTTTGACTCGTACTTGCTAAGCTAATTCTGGTGCTTGGCGACATATAATTAGGTACGATCTGGTCTGTATTAAACGGTGAAAAAATTCTAGGGATAGTCAGTTTTAAATTTAAACCAATTTCATTAATATCAAAAAAAGGGGAGTCTTTTCTGTTTCTATCTTCAGAAGCACCTATGGCACCAATCGCAGATATTTCAAGGGTTTCGGCACCCTTAAAGATATTTCTAATCAATAAGCTAGGGTTTAATGAAAAACCGATACTTTGGATGTCGCTAGTAGATACATCGGTATTAAGGCCTAAATTAAATTTTTTTAAAGGGGTTAGGTATACGTTTGCGGTAAGTGTAGCGTCTGGGTTTTCAATATACTTGATGTCTGGGTATTTAAAGGTCCGCAATTCACTTATATACCTGTAGGTTCGTATTCTGTCAATATCTTTAAAAATGCGCTTTGGACTTATAAAAACGGCATCTGTTAAAGATTCTGGGTTAAAGCGCATTTTACCTATACTATATATGTTGTAACCTTTATAATATACGGAGTCTGTAACCGTTTCGTCTAAATTACTAAAATTGGTATTAGGATAAATATTTACATCCTTTACTTTATAAACCTTAAAAGGTTCTCGTATTATGGAGTCTATACCTCTAATGGCTCTATCTTGTATTTGTACGGTTACGTTTACTTTTTTATTTGTGCCAATAGTATCCATTTCTACGGTAATGTAATCTTGATTGAAGTGGTATACGCCAGAGTTTCTTAAAATTTCAGAAATACGGTTCCTTTCAACTTCAAAACTTGCGGTTCTATACTGTTCGCCTTTTTTGATCAAGGAGTTGGCTTTAATTTTTTTAAGGTAAAGAGAATCAATAACTGGCGACTTTATTTGTTTAAATATAGAATCGATAATATAAGCCTTGCCCGTCTGGACCTCGTAACTTATGGCTGCCCGTTTTTCTTCTGTATGATCTATATGGTAAGACACATCTACATCAAACCAGCCGTTGTTTACATGATAATCTTTTAAGTTTTTAAGAGACTTAACCGTTTTAACACTATCAATGGTAATAGGTGGTTCTCCAGTTTTTTTTAGCCAGTTGTTAAACCCTTTTCGTGATTCTATATATTTATTCAATTGCTTTTTTGAAAGCAGTTTTTCAAGTCTCTGTTTTTTTTTAGGGTTTTTGTTGATATCGGCATCTACAATAGAGTCTATATTAGGTCTTGCCAAATTATAAACATGAAGGCGTAATGGTATGCCTAACAACGATCTATTTGGTTTTTGAAATAAAAGATTGCTTAGGGTTTCTGTTTTGTTTTTCTTATCATTAATATTAACTGTATTTTTGATAAGTAAGTGGTCGTTATCGGGTACTCGTTTTACTGCATCACAAGAGAATAAACCAAGACAAACCAAGAAGATTGATATTTTTGAGAGTTGTGTTTTCAAATGAAATGATAGTTAATTCAGGTTTTTGGTTTTTTTATTTAAAAATCGACATGCTATTAAAAGTTGGTTGGTACTCTCGAACCCTCGATTTTTTTAAAAATACCGATTACTGATAGGGAAAAATTAGAACCTAGGCTAAGACTTCTCTATTGGAAATCAAAAATACATTTTTTAAGTTGAAAATACATTTAATTAATCCTGTTGATTGCAAGCTAAATACTTTTTTTTCATTTTCTTTATATTTTAAATTATAATTATAAAAACACCCTAAAATGCTGTCTAAAAATCAGGTGAAATTAATAAGATCTTTAAATCAAAAAAAATATAGACTGCAACATGGTCTTTTTGTTGTAGAAGGTTTTAAAGTTATAAAGGAACTATTAAATTCTCATTATGTACTGCATACTTTATATACCACAGAGGCTTTTAATGCTGATGAAAAAGAAGTTTTAATTTCCGAAAAGGATTTAAAACGGATCAGCTTTTTAAAAACACCCCATACGGCAGTCGCTATATTTGAAATACCTAAAATAAAAGCGATAGACCATAACCAATTGATCGTAGCTTTAGATGATGTGAGGGACCCTGGAAACTTAGGGACTATTATTAGATTGTGCGATTGGTTTGGAATTCAAGATTTGGTTTGTAGTAAAGAAACAGTAGATTGTTTTAATCCGAAAGTCGTGCAAGCGAGCATGGGATCAATCACGAGAGTCAACATTGTTTATGTAGATTTATTAACGTTTTTAGAAAACCACAGCACTGCTATTTTTGGAGCTTATATGGAAGGTGAAAATGTGTATAAAAAGACTTTTCCTAACCAAGGCGTTTTAGTTATGGGTAATGAGGCTAACGGAATTTCAGAAGCTGTTGAAAAGCTAATAAGTGATAAAATAACCATACCTAGATTTGGCGATATACAAGCTACTGAGAGTTTGAATGTCGCTACAGCTACAGCTATTTTATTAAGTGAGTTTAGGAGATCGCGCTAAGATTAAAAGTTATAGTTTTATTTTACCATTCATTGATTCTATTGGAATCTAGCTTTACAAATATGAAAAGTAAAATGGTAAAAGCCCAAAGGCCAGAGCCCCCATAACTAAACATGGGAAGTGGAATACCAATGGTTGGAATTAAGCCCATAACCATGCCGATATTAATCATAAAGTGCATGAATATAATAGCTGCAACGCCGTAGCCGTAAACACGACTAAATTGAGATTTCTGTAACTCGGCCAAATGTAAGATTCGAATTAAAAGTAGCACGAAAACAATAACAACAAAAGCACTGCCCAAAAAGCCCCATTCTTCGCCAACCGTGCTAAAAATATAATCGGTGTGTTGTTCGGGTACAAATTTACCAGTTGTTCTGGTGCCTTCCATAAAACCTTTACCTGTTAAGCGCCCAGAACTAATAGCTTTTTCCGATTCATTTAAATTATAAGCAAAAGTACGCTTCATTTCTTCAAGTTTTTCTGGGTCTTTCTCAAGCCTAAGCCATAAATTTATACGGTCTTTTTGGTGCGATTGCAATAGGTTTTCATAAAAAAATTTCACACCGAATGATAACGCTACGGATACCATCCATATGAAAACAGTTTTTAAAAATGGAGGTTTTCTTCTGGGTAAAAAATGAAAGATAAGCACCATTATACTTGCTGCGATTGAGGTTATAATAGCCCCAAACTTTAAAGATAATACCGATAATAACGCCAACAATACTCCAATAATTAAATACGCTTTTGGCAAGCCTTCCCTGTGCAGCACAAATATGAATGTAACATAGACTAGCATGCTTCCTGTGTCATTTTGTAATAAGACCAATAATGCAGGAATACCGATAATTGTAAAGAGCGCTATCTGATCTTTAAAATCTTGGATATTCGTGTTTAAATCACTTATATATTTAGCTACGGCAAGTGCCGTCGCTGCCTTTGCAAATTCGCTTGGCTGCAGTGTCATGCCGCCAATGCCATACCACGCGGTGGCACCATTTACACTTTTTCCGAACAAGAAAAGTCCGGCAAGAGATAGCATGGATATGATGTAAATAACACTGGAAAATCTTTCATAAAATTTAGCATCAATGGATAATATGATAACAATGAGTCCAAACGTTAAAAAAATAAACATCAATTGCTTTCCGTAGGATTGAGAAAAATCAAAGTAATCTACAGTGTCTCCCGTATGGGATGCCGAAACTATATTTACCCAACCAAAGCCTACCAATAGTAAAAAAAGAATTATAGTAATCCAGTCAAATTTAAAATATCTATTCGTATCTCTAACCATTACCCTGAAGTCTTTGTTATGGATTGCAAATGCGTTTTAAGGCGCCTGTATTCGGCTTCGTCTACCAGCTTAGGCATGGTGGCTCGATTTATACCAAAAGGTTTTCCCGAGTATGGTTTTGCGTATTCATCTTCAAGGCTGTGTCTTAAGATCCATTCCTCCATATCGGTTCGGGTAATCTTGTCTTTTAAATATTTTTCAATCATTAAACCAGCAATTCGTCCTGCAAAACGACCTCCCCAGTACCCGTTTTCTACAAATACGGCCAATGCAATTTTAGGATTGTCCTTAGGTGCAAATGCCACAAAAATGGAATGGTCTGTCAATTGAGTTTTAACTCCGTCGATTTTCATAAAATTTTCTGCTGTACCTGTTTTTCCACATATTTCTATGTCTTTTACTTGAAGCGACGCAGCAGTACCTTTTGTATAAACATCAAACATGCCTTGTATAATAGGGTCGAAATTTTGTTTATCAATAGTGGTGTGCTTGGCAGTGGTATAATTATCATCTATGGTTTCGCCTTCAATAGATTTTATAATATGCGGGGTGTAAAAATAGCCTCTATTTGCTATTGCGGCAACCATATTGGCCAATTGGATAGGTGTGGCCTCTACTTCACCTTGACCAATTGCATTGGAGATATTGTAAGTGGATACCCAGCGATTTTTCCCGTACCATTTATCATAAAAAGCACCATCTGGAATCCGACCTTTATTGCCTATTCTTAAGTCGTATCCTAAATAATCGCCTAAACCAAAACTTTTAACATGATTGCTCCAAACATCCATACCTTCCGAGGGGTCTTTATACTTGTCTATAATGCGACGGTACACATTTGCGAAATAAGCATTGCAAGACTGTGCAATGCCGCCAACCATATTTAGGGGAGTCGGGTGGCTGTGGCACCCTGTAAGGCGTCTGCTTCCTAAGTAATAGCCCATTCTACAGCCAATTTGCTCATTTTCGGTGATAACATTTTCTTGTAAACCGATTAACGCATTCATTACTTTAAATGGAGATCCAGGGGGGTACTGTGCTTTTAAACTGCGATCAAATAAAGGTTTAGCAATAGTATCGTTGTAAAGTTTTGTAAAGTTTTTAGATCGCTCTCTACCTACCAATAAATTTGGATTGTAAGTTGGTGCAGAAATCATGGCCAATATTTCTCCACTACTAGGCTCAATAGCAATAATTCCACCATGCTTGTTTTGCATAAGCAATTCACCGTATTCTTGTAATCTAGCGTCTATAGTAATGGTAATGTCTTTTCCTTGTTCGGGTATCGTATCGAGCAATCCCTCTTTATAGGGTGCAATATCTCTATTAAAACGGTCTTTTTGAATAAACTTGATCCCTTTAACGCCTCTTAGGGTTTTTTCATAAGAGGCTTCCACACCTTGTTTTCCTATAAGATCTCCAGGTTTGTAGTAAGGTTCTTTTTCTATAATGGCGTGGTTTACCTCGCCAATGTCTCCTAGTACATTAGCCCCAATACTGGTTTCATAATGTCTTAAGGAACGTTTTTGAATATAGAAACCTTCAAATTTTCGCATTTTTTCCTGTAATACCGCATAATCTTCTTTAGACATGTGCGGCACTAAAACAGATGGCAACCTAGGAGAGTAATGTCTGGCTTTCTCAATAGTTTTTAATAGCCTTTCTTTATCCATTTTTAATAATGTACAGAACTCTAAGGTGTCAAATGGTTTCACTTCACGAGGAATAACCATCACATCATATGATGGTTGGTTGGATACTAAAAGTTTTCCTGTCCTGTCGTAAACAAAACCTCTTTTCGGATAATCAAAAACTTTCCTTATAGCATTATCTTCATATAAGCTTTGCGTATTTTCTTTATATATCTGCAAATAAAAGAGCCTAGCTAAAAAAGTAAGTCCTACAGAGATTATAATGATAAGAAGTAAAAATTGTCTCATTTGGTTTTCCGACTAAAAATGATGGTGAACAGAATGCACAATAAAATAGTGAAAATACTAGAGAATAACGTTTTTTCAAGTATCAAAATTATTTTTGAAATGCTAAATATTTCTAAATAAAAAAGTATGAAATGATGAATAATAGTTAGGAAAACGATGTAAATTAGTTTGGATCCAAAATCGACCACATCAAATTTTAAATTTTGATATTCATAAATAGTTCCAAAACTAAACTTTAATACTACGGGGCGTATATAAGCGACGGCTACAGATGCGGCTGCATGTATACCTCCAGAGTCTAAAAACATATCAACAGAAAGCCCTAGAGTAAAAGCTAAAAAGATAAACAACATCCGGTTGTTCTTTACAGGAAATAGAATAAGAAAAAGGATATATATGTAAGGATTGATATAGCCCAAAAAATTAATATGATTACAGATTAAGACCTGAACCAAAATGAGCATAATAAAACGAACGCTATTGGCGGTTATAACCCTATTCATGATTAGTATCTAGTAAATTAGTAATTTCTTTAATATCTTTATTCTCTATAATATAAACATGCTCTAAGCTAGTCATGTCATTAAAGAGTTTAATGTTTATTTCATAAAAATTTTCTGCAACATCCAAATGGTAGTCGTGAATTGTACCAATAAGAATCCCCTTTGGGAAAATGGACGACCGGCCCGAGGTTACTATGGTATCGCCTTTATTAACAGGGGCGATTTTTGGTATGTCGATCAACTGGATAAATTCTGGAGATTTGGCATTCCAAACTAAGGTGCCAAAATGATTTGTTTTTTTTAGTTGGGCACTAATTTTACTTGTGGTATTTAAAATTGAAATGACTGTAGAAAAACGATTGCTGCTTTCATCAACAATTCCAACAATCCCTTTGGAGGATATAACCCCAAAATCTTCCTTAATACTATCTTTTATACCTTTATCAATAAGTAAAACATTGTTGGTTAAAGCGTAACTATTTTTTAAAATATGAGCGGCTTTAAAAGCGTACGTGCTATCTAAAGGGAATGCGTTTTGAAATGTTGAGTCTACTTTTATTTCTAAGTTTGCTATTAATGTTTTTAATCTGCTGTTTTCTTCAGATAAAATAACATTCTGCTCTTTTAAATTTAAATAATCACTTATGTTATTTACCGTATTATAAACACCACCGGTTAAAAAATTAGCCGAATTCACAAACTTACTCTTATGGTAAGAATGGGATTGAATGGTGAAAAAAAGTGATAAAGAAAAAAGCAACAAGAACAACAAAAAGGTTTTGTTCCTTATTATAAAATTAATAATCTGTTGCATGTTTTATGAACCTATTTTATGCTTATTTAATCAATATGCTTTTATATTTAGATAGATTTTTAAGTGTGATACCTGTACCTCTAACTACGGCACGTAATGGGTCTTCTGCAATATAAACAGGTAAATCTGTTTTTTGGGATAAGCGTTTGTCCAACCCTCTTAACATAGAACCACCACCACCAGCTAAATAAATACCTGTATTATAAATGTCGGCTGCTAATTCTGGTGGCGTTTGGGATAAGGTTTCCATAACGGCATCTTCTATACGTAAAATAGATTTGTCTAATGCTTTGGCTATTTCGCGATAGGATATTTGAACCTGTTTTGGTTTTCCTGTTAGCAAATCACGGCCTTGTACACTCATATCCTCTGGAGGCAGCTCTAAATCTTCGGTAGCAGCACCAATCTGTATTTTTATTTTTTCGGCAGTACGTTCACCCACATATAAGTTGTGCTGGGTACGCATGTAATATACAATATCATTTGTAAAAACATCACCTGCAATTTTAACCGATTTGTCACATACAATACCACCCAATGCAATTACCGCAATTTCGGTAGTTCCACCACCTATATCCACGACCATGTTTCCTTTAGGTTGCATAATATCGACACCAATACCCACGGCTGCAGCCATAGGTTCATGTATTAAATACACTTCTTTGCCATTAACACGTTCTGCACTTTCTTTTACAGCACGCATTTCTACTTCAGTTATTCCGGATGGAATACAAATAACCATACGCAGTGCAGGAGTGAAAAATCTTTTCTTTAAAGCAGGGATATTTTTTATAAACATACTGATCATCTGCTCGGAAGCATCAAAATCTGCAATAACCCCATCTTTCAATGGCCGGATGGTTTTAATGTTTTCGTGGGTCTTGCCCTGCATTAAACTGGCTTCTTGCCCTACGGCTATGATTTTGCCAGAAATTCTATCGCGTGCGACAATGGATGGCGCATCTACAACAACTTTATCGTTATGTATAATAAGTGTATTCGCAGTACCTAAATCTATCGCTATATCCTCAGTTAGGAAGTCAAAAAAGCCCATGTGCTATTAGTAGTGTTTTGTGGTTAAGAAACAAATCCCGTAAATGTAGTAAAAGTTAATAAATATATGTCTTTTATAAATGTTCAAAATTTTATTAAACTAAGGCGTCTGGTTTTTATACGTTTTGTTTCTGTTTTTAGATTATAAAACTAAATCATTTTATAATATAACGCAGCATTTTTTATATTATTAGAGTCTTCCCGATAGATGTAGCTAACTATCGGGAAGGGATTCTGTTATTGTATTAGTGTTTGAAATGACGTGTTCCTGTAAACACCATAGCGACACCATTTTCATTACAATAGTCTATGCTCAATTGGTCTTTAATAGAGCCACCGGGCTGTATTACAGCGGTAATACCTGCTTTTTTTGCAATTTCCACACAATCTGGAAAGGGGAAAAAAGCATCACTTGCCATAGCAGCACCATTTAAATCAAAATGAAACGATTTTGCTTTATGAATGGCTTGCTCTAAAGCGTCTACACGACTGGTCTGTCCTGTGCCACTGGCAAAAAGCTGTTTGTTTTTAGCCAATACAATGGTGTTGGATTTGGTGTGTTTGCAAATTTTAGAAGCGAATATTAAATCCTCTATTTCTTCTGCTGTTGGTGCTGTATTAGTAGCGTTGGTAAGACCTTCAATTGTGTCGGTTATGTTGTTTCTCTCTTGTACCAAAATACCGTTCAGGCAGCTTCTTACGTTGGTTTGTGGCATGTCGATGTCATGAAGCACTAAAATAATACGGTTTTTTTTGCCTTGAAGGAGTTCTAAGGCTGCTTTGGAGTAAGAAGGGGCTATAACTACTTCACAAAATAGACCGTGAATTTCTTGGGCCGTAGCTAGGTCTATTTCTGTATTGCTAATTAAAACACCACCAAAAGCCGAGACAGGGTCGCCCGCCAAAGCATCTACATATGCTTGATGAAGCGTATCGCGTTGTGCTAAGCCACATGCATTATTGTGTTTTAAAATAGCAAAGGTAGGGGCGTCATTTTTAAACTCCAACATCAAATTGACGGCTGCATCTACATCTAATAAGTTGTTATAGCTAAGTTCTTTGCCGTGAAGTTTTGTGAAGATATCATCAAAATTTCCGAAGAAAAACCCTTTTTGATGTGGGTTTTCTCCATAGCGCAATACTTTGCCTTTCGTTTCGCTTATTTTTAAAACAGTTTCTTCATTATTTTTATTGAAATAGTTAAAAATAGCCGAATCGTAATGAGAGGAAACATTAAAAGCTTTTCCTGCGAAGCGTTTTCTATTTTCTTCAGAAATGGCACCATTGTTTTCCGAAATCAATTCTAAAAACTCATTATAGTCGTCTACAGAAGCAACACAAATAACATCGGCATAGTTTTTAGCAGCTGCACGAATCAATGAAATGCCTCCGATATCGATTTTTTCAATAATATCTTGTTCACTAGCGCCAGAAGCTACTGTTTTTTCAAAAGGATATAAATCTACAATCACCACATCAATTTGTGGGATGTTATACTCTGCTAATTCAGCAACATCGCCTTTGTGGTTTTGTCTGTTTAAGATGCCTCCAAATACTTTCGGGTGCAAGGTTTTTACACGGCCACCCAAAATGGACGGGTAAGACGTGATGTCTTCAACAGGCACAACATCAACCCCTAAATCATTAATGAATTTTTGAGTTCCTCCTGTAGAGTAGATGGTAACATCTTGTTCGTGTAATTTTTTAATGATTGGTTCTAAGCCTTCTTTGCTAAATACCGAGATTAATGCAGATTTAATAGTTTTTTCGTTGCTCATTTTGCTGAATTACTTATAAAAATCGCCTGCCCATAACTGTTGGGATTCGAGAGGACATTATAAGATTTGTTTAAAAGATTGTTAACGCATGCAAAAGTAGTTATTTCAACTAAAAAAAACACGTATAATATTTTTAAAAAAAAAGCTTAAAGTTCTATTAAAAAAAAAAGGGTGTGGAATGCTATTGAAGGTACATGGAACGTGGGGTTGGTTGGTTTACACGAATAATTTTGCTACTTTTCTACAAACAAATTCTAAAAAACGTTCGTCATCTACAGTAAAAGGATCTATAGTGTTCGAGTCGATATCAATTTGGCCAATGTTTTTTCTGTTTACGAAAATAGGGATTACAATTTCTGCCTTTACAGTAATGCTACAGGCGATATAATTGTGTTGCGTAGACACATCGGGCACTACAAAGTTTTGATTGCTCACGGCTACTTGTCCACAGATACCTTTTCCAAAAGGGATTACCGTATGGTCTGTTGGAGCACCTACATAGGGGCCTAAAAGGAGTTCTTGTTTGTCGCCATTTCTAAAATAAAATCCAACCCAATTGTAATAATCTATATGTGTTTCTAGTAATTGGCATATTTGTAACAGGCGTTCATTTACAGAGCATTCTGTATTTTTAACAATCGTTTTTATTTTCGGTTTTAAGGCATCAAAAGTCATATGTGCAAAAGTTTTTGGTAAATATATCTAAAAAGCTGTAAATTCGATTTCTCACAAAATAGAAATCGATTCGTTTTAAGCCCTTAATTTATTTCATTTGAAAATTCTTTTTAATAAATACAGATCTGTTATACGTTTTATGGTCACGTTTTTGTTGGTGTATATCTGTTTGTCTGTCGCTTATAAGTTTTATTTAGATTTTTCTGAAGTGTCTAAGTTTTATCCCGATTATTTTACTAATCTAGTTGCGCAACAAACCCAACTTTTATTGGGCGATTTAGGATATAATGCTCAGGTTTCTCCACATCCAGACGAGCCCTCCATGAAACTTATTGTTAATGGTAAATTTTTGGCGCGTATCATAGAGGGGTGTAATGGGATAAGTGTTATCATTTTATTTGTGTCTTTTATTATTGCGTTTTCAGGAAAACTTAAAACAACTTTTTTATATGTGTTTGCAGGTAGTGTTTTGTTATATGTGGTTAATGTGCTTCGAATTGCTATTTTAACCATGGGCATATACCATTATCCTAAACAAGAAACGTTTCTGCATACAGTTGTTTTTCCAGGGATAATTTATGGAATGGTGTTTTTGCTTTGGGTGTTTTGGGTTAATAGGTTCTCTAATTTAAAAAAAGAAAATGATTAAACCCGTTACTTACATACTTGTGTTTTTACTTGTTGGGGTATTGGTTGCTATTCGTTTTTTTGAAAATGAATTGTTTTATGACCCGTATTTAACTTTTTTTCAAAACGACTATCTGTATGTGGATAGCCCAAGACGGGAGCTTTTTAAATTGATGGCCTTTACAACGTGGCGATATGTATTGAATACCGCTGTGTCTTTAGTAATATTGTTGCTTCTTTTTAAGGATAAAGGTATGGTTAAATTTTCTGCATACATTTATTTTTTTGCTTATATTGTGTTAATACTCATTTATTTATATTTTGTTGTAAATCCTAAGCAAGAAGATTATTATTTATTTTTTAATATCCGTAGATTTTTAATACAACCTATTCTTTTAATTCTTCTAGTGCCTGCTTTCTATTATCATAAGTTAAAAAGCTAAAGTGTTAATCCTTTTTAAAAGTGTTCGTATGCGTCTCTTTTTTTGTATTTTAGCAGTGTGATAAAAGAAGGATTGCATAAAGTATTCTCGATGGCATTGGCCTTATTGGTGTTAATTTCAACTGTATCCTTTACTATTGAAAAGCATTTTTGTGGTGATGTACTAATAGATGCTTCTGTATTTGCTGAAGTAGAAAGATGCGGTATGGAATCTGCCGAAATTCAGTATAAGAAATCTTGTTGTAAGGATGAGGTTGATGTTATTCAAGGCCAAGACAAGTTAAAATCTTCAAGTTTTGAAGATTTAGATTTTAAGCAACAGCAATTTATAACGGTTTTTGCATTTGTTTTTAAAAACACGTTTAAAAGCTTATCACAGCAGGTTGTCCCTCATAAAAATTATTCTCCACCCATTTTGATCTCAGACATACAAGTTTTGGATCAGGTTTTCATTATTTGATTTTTTTTAAATTCATTTTATCCTTTAATATGGATTTAAGCATGAATTAGAGCATTGCGCATAGGCGTAACGAATCATAAACATTCAAATATAAATTAAATGACACATATATATACGGTTACAGGCATGTCCTGTAATGGTTGCAGAGCCCATGTTGAGAAAATGCTTAATAGCATTCCAGAAGTGACTCATGCTACTGTTGATTTAGAAAAAGCAGAAGCCACCATTGAAATGGATAGGCATATCCCGCTAAGTGCCCTCCAGAAGGTTTTAAAGGAAGATGGCGGCGGCTATCAAATCCATAAGCATGGGGATAAGCCAGTAGAAAAACCAGAAAAAAATGAAAAGCCAAAAGGTGTAGGGACTGGCGTTTATTATTGTCCGATGCATTGTGAAGGTGATAAAACCTACAATAAACCAGGGGATTGCCCTGTATGCGGCATGGATCTTGTGGAAGAGGTGTCTTCATGGGACGAAGACTCTGGAACAGACAAAAACCATCAAAAACTTTTAAATAAATTCTGGATGGCAGTCGGTTTTACATTGCCTATTTTTATAATAGCGATGTCTGAAATGATTCCCAATAACCCTCTCTATAAAATCTTAGATATAAACTATTGGAACTGGATACAGTTTGTGCTTTCTATTCCTGTGGTGTTTTATGCAACTTGGATGTTTTTTGAGCGTGCTTATAAATCTATAAAAACTTGGCATTTAAATATGTTTACGCTTATCGGTATAGGAGCTGGTGTAGCGTGGATTTTTAGTGTTGTCGGCCTCTTTTTTCCAGATGTTTTTCCAGAACAGTTTAAAACAGAAACCGGTACCGTGCATGTGTATTTTGAGGCTGCCACGGTTATTTTAACCTTGGTACTGTTGGGCCAGGTTTTAGAGTCTCGTGCACACAATAAAACCAACACGGCGGTTAAGGAACTCCTTAAGTTGGCACCCAATAAAGCGATTCGGGTTATAGACGGCAAGGAAGAAGAGGTGGCTATAGAAGCTATTAAAATAGGTGATTTTTTACGTGTTAAACCTGGTGAGAAAATCCCTGTAGACGGTAAGATTGTTAATGGAGAAACGTCTATTGACGAGGCCATGATTACAGGAGAACCTATACCTGTTACTAAAATAAAGGACGACCCTGTTCATTCTGGAACTATTAATGGGAAACAATCCTTTCTAATGGAAGCAGAGAGAATTGGATCCGATACCTTATTGGCGCAAATCGTTAAAATGGTTAATAATGCCAGTAGGAGCAAGGCCCCTATCCAAAAGTTAGCTGATAAAATTTCAGGATATTTTGTGCCTATTGTGATTTTGATTTCCGTTATCACATTTGTGATTTGGAAAATATTTGGTCCAGAGCCGTCTTATGTATATGCCTTGGTTAACGCTATTGCAGTGTTGATTATTGCTTGTCCATGTGCCCTTGGTTTAGCGACGCCCATGTCTGTAATGGTGGGTGTTGGTAAAGGTGCTAAATCGGGTATATTGATTAAAAATGCCGAAGCTCTTGAGCAATTGAATAAAATCAATACGCTAATTATTGATAAAACAGGGACGATTACAGAAGGTAAGCCCTCTGTTGAAAAAGTAGAGGCAGCAAATGATGAGTTCGACACTAACAAAGTGTTGCAATACATAGCGTCTATAAACCGTTGCAGCGAGCATCCTTTAGCAGATGCCACAGTAGCTTATGGGAAATCAAAAGGCATTAATGCCTTAGAGGTAAAGGGCTTTTTGTCGGTTACAGGGAAGGGGGTTACAGGAACGATCAATGAGGATCAGGTAGCTCTTGGAAATCATAATCTTATGGAGTCGGAAAACGTAACGGTTCCTGAAACACTTCAAAACCACATAAGTGAATACCAAAAACACGGAAAAACGGTGCCCATATTGGCTGTAAATGGGAAAGCGGTAGGGTTTGTGGTTATTTCAGATAAAATAAAAGATAGTAGTAAAAAAGCAATTGCAGCACTGCAAGCCAAAGGTATCGAAATTATAATGCTTACGGGCGATAATAAGGATACGGCTAAAGCGGTTGCCGACGCCTTGGGCTTAAAAGATTTTAAAGCAGAAGTGCTTCCTGAGGAAAAACTTAAGGAAGTTGAAGCACTTCAAAAACAAGGAAAAATAGTCGCTATGGCAGGCGATGGCATAAATGATGCACCAGCTTTAGCAAAAAGTGATGTAGGTATTGCAATGGGAACAGGTACAGACGTTGCTATTGAGAGTGCGGTAATCACCTTGGTTAAAGGCGACTTACAGGGCATTGTTAAAGCCCATAACTTAAGTGAAAAGGTAATGACAAATATTAAACAGAATTTATTTTTTGCCTTATTTTATAATAGTGTTGGTGTGCCAATTGCGGCAGGAGTGTTGTTTCCTCTTTTTGGAATCTTACTTTCTCCCATGATTGCCGCTTTAGCGATGAGCTTTAGTTCGGTTTCTGTAATTACAAATGCCTTACGTTTAAAAAATGCCAAAATAGATTAAAGAATGAAAAACATATTATATATCATAATGCTGTTTCCTGTTATGCTCATTTCGCAAGAGAAATTAAGTGGCGTTATATGGGAAGCAAATAATGAAAATGAACATATCGGTTTGCCTGGTGCCAATGTATATTGGTTAGGGTCTGCCATCGGCACCGTTACCGACATAGATGGGAAGTTTACCATTTCATACGATGGAAGCTATGAAAATCTAGTGATAAGTTATGTGGGATTTAAAACAGATACCATTAAAATAAAAAAAGCTAAAAATATACAGCATTGGTTGCAGCCTACTAGCACACTTGATGAGGTGATGCTTACGTCTAGAAGACAGACAACAGCCAAATCGTATTTACAATCGCAAAATACATTTACGGTAAGTAGTGAGGAGTTGCTTAAGGCGGCTTGTTGCAATCTATCAGAAAGTTTTGAAACCAATCCCTCTATTGATGTGAACTTTGCAGATGCTTTAACCGGAACAAGACAAATAAAAATGTTAGGTTTAGATAGTCCATATATTTTAATTGCAACCGAAAATATTCCTTCAATCCGTGGAGCGTCGCAAGCATTCGGACTTAGTTTTATCCCTGGTACCTGGGTGGAAAGTATCCAAATAACTAAAGGTGCGGGTAGTGTGGTAAACGGTTATGAGAGTATAGCGGGCCAGATAAATGCAGAGCTTGTAAAACCCTCTACCGACGATAAGCTGTTTGTTAATCTCTACGGAGCAAGTAGTGAGCGCCTAGAATTGAATACCCATATAAACACTCAAGTGAGTAACAGATGGCATACGGGTTTATATGTGCATGGAAACATGCATGAGCAAGCCCATGATGTTAATGACGATGGCTTTCTGGATATGCCAAAATATAATCAAATTAATGTGATGAACCGTTGGCAGTATACCAATCCCGAAAAAGGTTTTGTTAGTTTTATTAATCTTAAGTTTTTAAATGATGAAAAACAAACAGGTCAAGTTGATTTTAATCCGAAAACAGATAAGTTAACAACCAACGCATGGGGTAGTGAAATCGACACTAGGCGTTATGAGGTGTCTGCTAAGATGGGGTATGTGAATCCGCAAATCCCATGGCGTAGTATTGGGGTTCAAGCAGCTTTTAGCAATCATAAACAAGACTCTTATTTTGGATTGAATGAATATGATATAGAGCATACTAGCGTGTATACCAATGCTATTTATAGTTCTATTATTAGTGATTCTCGACATAAAATTAAAACGGGTATCGGTTATACGTATGATCATTATGATGAATTTTTAAATGTTCCAAATTTAGGTACCGATTACGAAAGAAAAGAAACCTCTGTAGGCGCGTTTTTCGAGTATAATTATGATAGCTTAGATAAGTTGAATTTAACGGCAGGGATTCGTGTAGACGAACATAATGTGTTAGGAACGTTTTTAACACCACGGTTACACGTGCGCTATACGCCTTGGGAGAAATCTGCCTTACGCATGTCTTTTGGTCGTGGTAAACGAAGTGCCAATATTTTTGCAGAAAACCAAAAGGTGTTTTCGACATCCAGAACTGTAAATATTCTAAATTCAGCAGGAAAAATTTATGGATTGGATCCAGAGATTGCCTGGAACTACGGTGTATCCTTTTTACAAGGTTTTAATCTATTTAATAGAAAAGCAGACATTACGTTAGACTATTATAAAACCGATTTTAAAAATCAAGTCGTAGTAGATTATGAAAATCCTCAAGAGATTAATTTTTATAATTTAGAAGGGGAGAGCTATGCCAATAGCTTTCAAGTAGAAGTGAATTATAACGTGTTTAAACATTTTAATTTGCGCACGGCATATAAATATTATGATATTAAAACCGCGTATAGCTCAGGAAAACTTTCAAAACCTTTAATTCCGGCACATCGTTTTTTTGCTAACGCTTCTTACCAAACCCATTTGCGTAATAATGGCAACTGGAAATTTGATACCACCTTTAATTGGCTAGGTGAACAGCGGTTTTCATCAACGGCTTCTAATCCGTTAGCATATCAACTATCGGATAATACACCAACTGTAGCGACTTTAAATGCGCAGATTACTAAAGTGTTTTCTGAAAAATTTGAAGTATATTTAGGTGGTGAGAATATTACTAATGTAAGACAAAGTAATCCAATTCTTGGTGCGGATGATCCTTTTGGCTCAAATTTTGATACTACATTTGTGTACGGGCCGGTTTTTGGAAGCATGTACTATGCTGGCTTACGATTTAGAATATAGGGCATTGCGAAAGCGGAAATATTATCTTATGAAACATAATTTATGAACTCACGCCTATTTTAAAATAAATGATTCGTGTATTTTTGAACATCATATAAAAAGAAAGTTATAAATGATTTCTGTAAATCTGAATGGATATTGGGGTTTACAGAAATAAAAAAAGAGATTTATGAAAAATTTTATTATCATTACAGTATTACTCATAACAACAGCAACGTTTGCTCAAAATAAGAATCAACGCGCTAGTGTAGAGGTAGATGGAGTTTGTCTTATGTGCAAAAGCCGTGTTGAAAAAGCGAGTTTAGGAACCAAAGGCGTGAAATCTGCGATATGGAACGTTAAGACCCATGAGTTGAAACTGATCTATGACGCTAGAAAAACAAATATAGAAACCATTCAAAAAAGTATAGCAGAAGTAGGTCACGACACTAAAGACGTAAAAGCTACAGACGAGGCTTATAATAAAATACACGACTGTTGTAAATACCGTGATGAAGAGGTTAGGGACGCTCATTAATACATATTATTTTTTATGAAAAAAACAGTCCTAATAGCTTTATTGATACCTTTTTTTACGTTTGCACAAGCTAACAAGCTCTTTAGAAAGGCAATGAGGACAACAGATTTAACTGAAAGAATTGATTTGCTCTCTCAAGCCATAGTCGAAGACTCGCAGCATTTGGATGCTTATTTTCAACGAGCGCTAGCCAGAGATCAAATGGGAGATTTTAGTGCTGCCATATTAGATTACACTAAGGTCATCTTTTTTGAGCCTGGTGCCGATTCTTATTACAACCGTGGAAATTCAAAATATAAATTGATGGATTTTATGGGGGCGAAAGAGGATTATGCTCAAGCTCTCGTATTAGACCCACAATTTATTGAGGCTCGGTATAGTTTGGCATCTGCAAAATATGAGCTGAAAGATTATGAAGAAGCTATTAAAGATTTAAATATCGTAATAAAATTGCTTCCTGAGTATGAGGGAGCATACCGTTTAAGAGGGTTTGCTTATGCAGCATTAGACAAGTCGCTTGAAGCATTACGTGATTTTTCGCTGGTTATTTTACTTAAGCCAACCTCTGATGCCTATTTTAATCGAGGCGTTTCTTATTTGGATATTAATTACTATCAACAAGCAAATGATGATTTTTCTACAGCCTTAAAAATCGATAAGGATAATAGTTTGGTGTATTTTTTTAAAGGGAATTCACACTTTTTATTAGGGGAATACGATCAAGCTTTTTTAGATTTTAATACGGCTCTCGGTTTTGATACTTTAGATTACGATGCTGTAATCGGTTTGGCATTAACGTATTACAAAACTGGTAATCTGGAAAATTCTAAATTACAATTTGAAAAAGCCAAACGGATTCTAGGAGCTTCTTCTCAAAACAAGAAGGGGATTGAGGTTTTTGATAACACGTATTGGTTTGTTAATCAGTATTATGTGTTTAATGAGAATTACGAGAAGCTATCCCGCCTTTAGAGTTGATAAAATTAATTGGATATTAGGTGTGTCAAGGGGGGTGTAGTATTTATATGTAAGAATAATTGCGTGTTTTATATGCCTAATTTAGCAAATAAATAACAGATAGAAAGTGTGTTAGTGCTTTCGTAAATAGGCTTTTACTAGCAGTTAATTTTATACGGTGCTAGGTGTAGTGCTTTCCTATTCATTCTTCAGTTCAGTAATAAATAAAAACGGGCTGTATTCAATTCTATTATTTTCTGAAAAGTATTTAATTTTATCTTCTTTTATTATTTTTCCGTTTTTTGTCCATCTTAAATTCCAATCGCAGTTACAAGGTTGAATTATTGGTAATAATAACTTGTTCAAATTTGCTTTAATTTTCCAAGTCCATTTTGGTTCATAATTTTTCACTTGATAAGGTTCTAGTTTAGCCCCTTAATAGTTCGGAGTGATATTTTAAATTTGAAAACCCATATATTTGAGATATGAAATACAGGAAATGGACATTAGAACAGAAGTTAGAAAT
>NZ_JBHMFC010000018.1:0-13514 GCF_042427585.1 Mariniflexile ostreae
ATAATAAATTGGTTTTTAAAAATTAAATTAAATGGTCTTTTTAAGACTTTAAAGCTTTTCTTAAGTTTCTGACTAGTATAAAAAAAAAGAGAAAGCATCAAAAATTTTTTTTCTTGAACGTTTCTCAATTGGTATTTAAGCCCTTGGCCTAAAATTTCCTAATGGACATGGTCTTATTTTGGAAAAAGAGAGAAAATTTCTAAAACATTGTCTTAATAACGGCGAATGTATAGAAATAATATTACAAATTATAATATTTATAGAATAATTCATATAATATTTTAAAAATCGCGTTTTATAAAAAGATGTTTTTCTTGGTTAAGAGAGTAGATGAAGTGTTGTAAAAGCCTGATTAATGTAGATAAAAGTAATCTAAAGCCTATGGAGTTTTGTGCGATTTCACATGAAAGCGGACGGGATACCATGCGTTTTTATAAAAAAAATCCCGATAGAAAACTATCAGGATTTTTTGGGGATACTGTATCCAAAAACATGTAAGCGGAATTATTTTTTCATGACTTTCACATTCATTTCTTCCACCTTTTTGTCAGATAAAAGGGAAGGGGCTCCAAATAGGAGGTCTTCACTGGTTCCTGTTTTAGGAAAAGCCATAACTTCACGTATCGATGCTTTTTTCTCAAGAATCATCATTAAACGATCTACGCCCCAAGCAATGCCACCGTGTGGAGGTGCACCATAATGGAACGCTTTGTACATGGTGCCCACACTCTTCATCATCTCCTCCTTATTATAGCCCATGTTTTTGTATGTGGCTTCTAATATCTCTGGTTTGTGTGCTCGTACAGAGCCGCCGCCAATTTCATAACCGTTCAATATCAGGTCGTATTGTTGTGCAATAATGCTGCCTATTTCCTCTTCCTTACCAGTCATGTGTTTCTCAATATCATAAATGGCCGGCATGGAAAAAGGATTGTGGGTAAAGGTCCAGCGGCCTTCATCTGTTTTCTCAAACATGGGGAAATCGACAACCCATGCTGGGCGCAGTTCCTTTGGATTAATTAAATGAAGCATGTGCCCTAATTCTTGTCGTACGGCATCCAATGCTTTATTTGCTGTAGCATAATCTGCTGCAGAGAAAAACACAATGTCGCCTACTTGAGCATCCATTGTTTTTATGATTCCTGCTGCAATATCTTCACCTAAAAATTTAATGATAGGCGATTGTAAGTCGTTTTCGTTTACAATAATATAGGCTAAGCCCCCTAAGCCATGCTGTTGGGCAAGAGCTGTTAGTTTTTCAATTTGGCCTTTAGATAAACGTTTGTTGCCTTGTTCTTCTGCAGATACTTTTATACATTTTACAATTCCGCCTTCATCAATAGGCTTGCTGAACACTTGAAACGTGGTGTCTTTTACAATAGCGGTAATGTCCTGTAACTGTAGGCCGAAACGTAAATCTGGCCTGTCGCAACCATATTTATCCATCGCATCTTGGTAGGTTATGACTTCAAAAGGACGTAAAGTCCACTTATTGCCATAAATGTTCTTCACAATAGTGTTAAACATATCTGTGTTCAAATCTATAATTTGTTGCATACTGGCATAGGCCATTTCCAAATCCAATTGCGTAAACTCTGGTTGACGATCGCCACGGGAATCTTCATCCCTAAAACAGCGTGCTATTTGGAAATATTTCTCATAACCACTAACCATTAACATTTGCTTAAACTGTTGAGGTGCTTGTGGTAGTGTATAAAAGGCTCCAGCTTGTTTTCGTGTTGGGACAATAAACTCGCGGGCACCTTCATCGGTTCCGGCGCTTAAAATAGGCGTTTCAATTTCCAAGAAATCTTGTGTATCTAAAATATCGCGCATCATTTTAATAACCTTGTGCCTATTTACAATAACACGGCGTACATCATCATTTCTGTGATCTAAATATTTGTATTGAAAACGAGTGTTTTCATTGGTTCTTGTGGCCCTTTTTATTTCAAAAGGAAGGGTTTTAGATAGGTTTAATATTTCTAGTACAGAAGCCTCTAATTCTATCTTTCCTGTTCGTAGAGCCGTGTTGTAATCATCTTCTTTACGCTGAACAATAGTTCCAGTAACCATTATAACAGACTCTGGTTTTAGGCGAACCAAATCGTCTAAATTTGGAAAAGATTCCCTGCTTAATCGTACTTGAAATACCTGAGTGCTAGAGTCCCTCAAATCGATAAAAATCAATTCTCCGTGGTCGCGCACACTGGATACCCATCCAGAGAAGGTTACTTTTTTAGAAATACTTTCGTCTGAAATATCAGAAATTACATGAGTTCTATATTCTTCTTTTATAACGATCGGTATCTGCGGAAGTACCTCTTCATCCTTAACTTTTATGGTTTGTTGGCCAGGAGCTTGTGGTTTCGTC
Source organism: Mariniflexile ostreae (assembly GCF_042427585.1). NCBI lineage: Bacteria > Pseudomonadati > Bacteroidota > Flavobacteriia > Flavobacteriales > Flavobacteriaceae > Mariniflexile > Mariniflexile ostreae. The sequence goes on from NZ_JBHMFC010000018.1 coordinate 2,375, forward strand.
TCGCTTTCATTTTCTAGCGTCTTTTTTTCGTTCCCTCCAGCAAGTGCTGCTAAAATCCCTTCGCGAATCACTTTTCCGGAAGCGCCTTTTCCAATAATGGCAATTACTTTTCCAACCAGAATACCGGCTTTCCCTTGGTTTCCTGTTTTAATATCTTGTGCAACAGTTTCATTTTCTGAAATCACTTTTAAAATAGCATCCTGTATTTTGTCTTCGGAGATAGAGTGGGTTTCAAAATAGGTCGTATAATCAAATTTAGAGTCTTCTAATAAAAACTTAATGGCATTCTGTGCCAACACTGGTGTTACCTTTTCATCTTTGAACAAGCTAAAAATCGCAATAAAATCTGAAATACGCTCAATACTTGTATAGTCTTCAGGTTTGATGGTGTTGGCTAGTGTTTTCGCAACAAAAGAAGGGTCCTTTATGGCATTGTTAATCGCTACAAAGGTTTCCGAACGTAACGAATCTGCTGTAAAGAACTTGGCATCTTGCGGTAAAACGCCACCTTTTATTAAAATAGACTCTACAGCAAACGGTAAACTGCTTACATCTACTGTGATGTTGTTTACGATGTCTTTTATGGATACAAAAGGCAAATCAGGTTCAGAAATATAACGGTAATCGGCCTCAAATTCCTTTTTACGCATGGTTTTGGTCTGCTTTAGATCAGCATCCCATAGCACGGTGGTTTGTTCGGGCCTAAATTCCTTATGCTCTAAGAAATAATGGAGTTGCTTTTCTACTTCTTCTTTTAGAGCATCAACCATAAACTTAAAGGAGTTCAGGTTTTTTATTTCGGTTCTTGGGTTTAGATCGTAGGTTCTTTTTTTGCGTAAAGACACAGAAACATCCGATTTAAACTCTCCTTTTTCAAGGTTTGCTTCACTTATTTTTAAATTTTGTACAATACGTTGGATGTATTGGGCATAGGTAGAGGCATCTTCAATATGCCGGATACAAGGTTCGGTAACAATTTCAATAAGTGGCACCCCCGCTTTATTAAAATCGACCAGCGATATTTTTTTCTCATGCATCAATTTGGCAGCATCTTCTTCAATGTGGACCTGTGTTAAATTGACTGTAAATTGGGAACCGTCATTTCGAAAACAAGACACTTCACCATCTGGTATGATAGGATGGTGAAACTGTGTAATTTGAATGTTTTTTGCATTATCAGGATATTCATAATGCTTTCTATCCCAGGAAATCACCTCGTTTTCGAAGGTTGAATTTACGGCTTTCCCAAAGTAAATAGCTTTCGTTATAGCTTCTTTGTTCAAGGCAGGTAAAACGCCCATTTGTCCTGTACATACGGAACAAATATTATGATTGGGAGTTTCTATTTCTTGGTTAGGACATGAACAGAATAATTTGGTTTTTGTGTTCAAGCGCACGTGGGTTTCCAAACCGATAACCATTTCAAGTTCGTGCTTTTTTAGTAACTCATTTATTTGCTCCAGTTCCATTATATCGTGTCTTTTAAGAAGTTAGCAAACTTCAAAACAAGTTCGTCATTATTTTTTGCGGCTGTAATCTGTAGGCCTGTTTCCGTACCCTGTGGCACTGTAATTGTTGGTAATTGCCCTAAACTAAAGCCAACGGTATAGCCATCAGACAGATACATGGTTAGCGGGTCTTTTAAGCTTTTGCCTATTTTTGGTGGCGTGTTTGGAGTAACAGGGGAAACTATAATATCGACATCGTTAAAGTTATTTTCAAAACGTTCAGAAATCGTATCTCTTAACGCTAAGGCCTTTAAATAGATATCGTCTGAGAATCCTTGTGATAAAACTTGGTTGCCTCCAACAATGCGGCGTTTAGATTCTTCTGAAAAATTCTCAGAACGGGTTACGGCATAAGTTTCTTTTAAGGTTTCGGCCTCAATTCTATTACCGTAATTGGTACCGTCCAATCGTGAAAGATTGGATGCCGTTTCGGCCATGGTTAATGTGTAATATGTAGAAACCAGAGTATTAGGGTCGAAGAAGTCCAAAGGTTTAACGGCAATGCCCTTTGCTTTTATTTTTTCAATAGCAGCTAAAAAATCAGATTTAATTTGTGGGTCAATGGCATCATTTTCAATAAAACTTTTAAAATAACCAATGGTTTTGATAGGTTCATGATTTAAAATGCTTTTTTCTGAAATAGTTTCCGAAGCATATGTCATTTGATCCTTAGTGTCTTTGCCACTCATCACATTTAATACAATCCTGATGTCTTCAATAGACTTTGCAAGAGGCCCTACACAGTCGGTAGATGAAGCATAGCCCATTAAACCATACCGAGAAATGCGTCCGTAAGTAGGTTTTAGTCCATATATATGGTTGTAGCCTGCAGGCTGACGTATAGAGCCGCCGCTATCGCCACCAATAGAGAACACGGTATAATCTTTTGCTACGTTTACAGCCGACCCGCCACTAGAACCACCAGCAACTAGCTCTGGATTTATGGCGTTTTTAACCGCTCCAAAAATAGTGTTTTCACTGGATGATCCATGACCAAAACTATCACAATTTTCTTTAACTAAAGGAATGGCACCTGCATCCATTAGTTTTTGGATGGCCGTGGCCGTATAGGCCGATTTATAGTTTTTAAGTAATTTGGAGCTTGCCGTTGTTAAAGTGCCTTGTACCATGTACACATCTTTAACCCCAAACGGAATACCTTCTAATAAACCTATGGTTTCACCTTTGGCTATTTTAGCATCCACTTTTCCGGCCAGATCCAATGCTAATATGTCTAGCAAACTATTGACGGTGTTATTGGTGTTTTGTTTTAATAAATCTAACCTTCCCTGCACCAAATCTGTACAGGTTATATCCTTATCCATCAATTGTTGGTGGATTTTATGTATTTGAGAGTCCATAATTATTCTTCTATCACTTTAGAAACCACTAAATAGCCGTTTTTTTCTTTTGGAAAGTTTTCAATGATGATTTGTTTTTCTAAAGCAGAACTTTCAATCACCACATCATCTCTCAAATCATTTAAAGACGCGCAATTATTATGAGTACTATTAAAAGGATTGGTATTTGTGGCATTGGCATTTTTTATCACATCAAATAGTTTGTTCACAGCCTCAGAGGGTTGTGCTCCTTTAATACTAGACAATATGTCTACGGTCATAATTTTACTCATGTCTTTTTGTTTGGTTTATAAGTGAAACTTTTAGGGTGGCAAAATTACAAAAAGTTTTAAGGAGTTAGGTATATGTAGGCTTGAAAGTTTAACAGACTAATATCCTTTAAAAAAGAAGAGGTATTAGCTGTTAAACAGTTCTATGTGGTTTATATGGGAAAGAGATCGTAATGAAGCCTATTTGAAAGCGTTCGTCTTTTTTTTTTGATGTTATGAATAAAAATGTAACCCTGAAATTTGCTCTTTAAGCTCTTTTTGATTTTTTTCCGGTGAAAACTTTTAAAAATAAAATTAAAAACTAATTTAAGGCTATTTATAGGCGATTTAAGGCAGTTTTTCGGAAATTAACAAATGTTGATAATTATCTACGAGCCTTAATTAAATGCTTTTTAGGCGTGATAATATTTTGTATATTTGTTACTATTCAGAAGCCCCGCGCCAGAGCGGGGCTTTGTGTTAAAACGATTGAAAAGCATTAAACATTATTTAAATATAATATGAGCGAAGCAAAAGAAGAATTTAATAAGGATAACTATTCAGCAGATAGTATTCAGGCGTTAGAAGGCATGGAGCACGTACGCTTGCGCCCGTCCATGTATATTGGTGATACGGGAACGCGAGGCTTGCACCATTTGGTTTACGAGGTGGTAGACAACTCTATTGATGAGGCCATGGCTGGACATTGTAATAATATTACTGTTTCCATAAATGAGGACAATTCCATAACCACAGAAGACGACGGTCGTGGAATCCCTATTGATATGCACAAAAAAGAAGGTGTTTCTGCTCTAGAGGTGGTGATGACTAAAATTGGTGCTGGTGGAAAATTTGATAAAGATTCGTATAAGGTTTCTGGTGGATTGCATGGTGTTGGTGTAAGTTGCGTTAACGCCTTATCAGAGCATTTAACAGCAACCGTTTATAGATTAGGCGAGGTATGGGAGCAAGAGTATGAAAAAGGGAAACCGATGTATCCTGTTAAAAAGGTTGGAGAAACTGATAAACGTGGTACTATCGTTACTTTTAAGCCCGATCCAACCATTTTTACCCAAACGGTAGAGTATAGTTATGATACTTTGGCGAGTAGGTTACGCGAATTAGCGTATTTGAATAGAGGGATTACTATTCATTTAATTGATAAAAGAACCAAAAAAGACGATGGATCTTTTGAGGGAGAAACATTTCATTCTGAGGAAGGTTTAAAAGAATTTATAAAATTTTTAGATGGGAATAGAGAGCCGCTAACGAAAGAGGTTATTGCTTTTGAAGGTGAGAAAAACGGGGTTCCTGTTGAAGTTGCCATGGTTTACAACACATCGTATGCTGAAAACCTGCATTCTTATGTTAATAACATTAATACACATGAAGGTGGTACGCATCTTTCTGGTTTTAGACGAGGGTTGACACATACGCTTAAAAAATATGCAGATGAATCTGGCTTGTTAAAGAATTTGAAATTTGAGATAGCTGGTGATGATTTCCGTGAAGGATTGACCGCCATTATTTCCGTAAAAGTTCAAGAACCTCAATTTGAAGGGCAAACTAAAACCAAATTAGGAAATCGTGAAGTAACAGCATCGGTAAGTCAAGCGGTTTCTGAAATGTTAACAGATTATCTCGAGGAGCATCCCGAGGACGCGAAAATCATTGTGCAAAAAGTGATTTTAGCAGCGCAAGCCCGTCACGCCGCTCAAAAAGCACGTGAGATGGTACAGCGTAAAACTGTTATGAGCATTGGCGGTTTACCTGGGAAATTATCAGATTGTTCTGAGCAGGACCCAACAAAATGCGAAGTGTTTCTTGTAGAGGGCGATTCGGCAGGTGGAACTGCAAAACAAGGACGTGACAGAGCATTTCAGGCCATTCTTCCTCTTCGTGGAAAAATACTGAATGTTGAAAAAGCGATGACACATAAAGTTTTTGAAAATGAAGAGATAAAAAACATATACACGGCACTTGGGGTTACAATAGGTACCGAAGAAGATAGTAAGGCTTTAAACCTTTCTAAATTACGCTATCATAAAGTGGTAATTATGTGTGATGCCGATATCGATGGTAGTCACATTGCTACTTTGATCTTAACTTTCTTTTTCAGATACATGAAAGAATTGATTGAAAACGGACATATTTATATTGCAACCCCACCTTTATATTTGGTTAAAAAAGGCGCTAGAAAGCAATATGCTTGGTCTGATAAAGAACGCGACGAAATTATTGCAGAATATGGCGATGGCTCAAAAATACAAAGGTATAAAGGTCTTGGAGAAATGAATGCTGAACAGCTTTGGGATACTACTATGAATCCAGAGTTTAGAACCATGCGTTTGGTGCAAATTGATAACGGGACAGAAGCCGATAGGATTTTCTCAATGTTAATGGGGGATGAAGTGCCACCTCGTAGAGAGTTTATTGAAAAGAACGCTGTGTATGCAAAAATTGATGCATAAAAAACACGGATCTTAGTAATAAAAAAGTCGTCTGGAAAATTATTTCAGACGACTTTTTTTATTTTTAAAATAAGCTAGGATCAAGAAGTGTTTATCAGTTTTAAAAAATAAGATATTGTAACGTGTAAAATTAAGGCGCAGGAATATAAATATCAAAAACAGCCCCTTCATTATGTTCACTTGTTGCAACAATTGCGCCTTCATGATTTTCTATTATTCTTTTTACAATAGCTAGACCAATACCCGTTCCTGCATAATCTTCCTTATTGTGAAGCCGTTGAAAAACTTCAAATATTTTTTTGTTATACTGTTGTTCAAAACCGATGCCATTATCAGAAAAACGGATATGACAATAGTTTTTATTATCCGATAATGTTTCGATTCCTGTTTTATGTCCTTTTATGTTTTCAGAATTAATTTCAATGGTTACCGCGTGTCCCGTTTTAACAAACTTAATGGAATTACTAATTAAATTAAGCATTACTTGCTTAAACTGAACGGGAATAACCTTAATGGCGCATAAGTTAGTTAGTTTAAAAGTAACGTCATTCTGTTCCAGCTCTTCGCTTAAGGTTTCTTTTACGTCTTCAATGATATCGATAAACTCAATAACTTCAAATTTTATTTCTTGAACATTGGTTCTAGAATATGCAATTAAATCTTGTATTAAATTTTGCATTCGGTGTGCCGATTTTTGCATTCTGGAAAAATGTCTTTTACCAGTGTCGGACAAGGTTGCATATTCCGTTTCTATAATACGGGATGAAAAGGTTTGGATCTTTCTTAAAGGTTCTTGTAAGTCATGGCTTGATATATATACAAAAGACTGCAACTCTTTATTCATTTTTTCAAGGTCGATATTCTTTTGCTGCAATTCGTTTGTTCGCATCTTCACCATATTTTCTAGTTCTGTTGTAAACATTTTTTGCTCTTGGATATCGGTGCTGCTTCCTACCCACATTTTTATAGTGCCACTGGGGTCTTTTTGTGGTACAGCACGGCTTAGTTGCCAGCGATAATCGCCATTGTGTTTACGAAACCTATGCTCTATTAAGAAGTCTTCCCCTGTGCGAATAGATTGTGTCCATTGTTTAATGTTTTCTGCTCTGTCTTCGGGGTGTACCATATCTAACCACCCGTTGTTGGTGAGGTGCTTTAAGGTAAAACCTGAATAATCAAGAACGGTTTGATTGAAGTAATTGAGATTCCCTTCAGGATCGGCCGTCCAAACCTGTTGGGGTATAGAGTCTGCCAAAAGACTAAACTTTTCTTCTCTATCCAGTAATTGCTGCTGAAAGTTTTTCTCTTCTGTAATATCTCTTACAGTTCCAAGAAGACGTTCTGGCACATGATTTTCGTCAAAAAACACTTTTCCCTTGGCGTCTATCCAACGTGTGGAATGGTCCTCCCAAAGGACTCTGGATTGATAACGCAAAGTGCCCGTTACAAATGCTTTTTCGAAAGCTTCTTTTCTAATAGGAAGATCATCTGGATGAATATGCGTGACAAGATCTTCATGTGTTAAATCTGCTTCGGGTGAAAATCCTAAAATTTCATAGCATCGATCGGAGACCACTATATCGTTTGTCTTTAAATTCACATCGAAAACACCAAGTTCACTAGCTTCAATAATTAGATTTAGCTTTTCTTCATTCTCCTCTATAATATGTTTGGCCTTTACCATGGCCGTTACTTCGGTAGCAATAACCATGATACCGGATATCGCGTTATCTTCTTTTAAAGGGTGATAAACAAAGTTATAATACCCCGTTTCTGTTTTACCACGACGATTTAAAATAACGGGGAATTCGTAACCATAAAAAGCATTGCCAGTTTTATAAATATCGGCAATAATGGGCCCCATCACTTCTTTGGTTTCGGGCAATGTGTCAAAAAGTGGCTTACCTACAAATTGCTCTTCTGTATGGTCTATTATTTGTAAATAGCTTTCATTAGCCATTTCAATAATATTCTCAAAACCTCGCAAGATGGTAATGCCAAGAGGGGCTTGCTTTACAACATCCCGAAAACGTCTTTCACTCTCCTCTACCTTCTGTTTGGCCTCAGTGAGTTCCGTTACATCTGCGGCAGTATTCAATACAGAAACAATGTTTCCTGAGGCATCCTTTAATGGGATAAAACTATAATTAAAATAGTGTCGTTTTAAACCTCCCTTTATCATGATGTCTATGTGCTGGTTTTTTGCGTGAAAGGGTTTTCCTGTACATAATACTGCACGAATTTGATTGAATATGTCTTGGTTTCCGAATTCGGGGAGGATATCGCTATATAATTTACCTACCATATCATACCCTTTTCCCCACGCGTCCATAATCGACTTATTGGCAAGAGCTATGCGCATATCTTTACCAACGTAAACACCTATTGGGAAAGGTGCATTTTCTACTAAGGCACGAATATTTTGTTCACTTTCCTCTATTTTTTTTCGAGCCAATACATGGTTCGTAACATCTTCTAGAGTGCCGTTTAATCGGTATGCTATATGCTCTTCATTAAACCATACCTTTCCTTTTGCATGAAGGATAATTTCTTTATTGGAGACCGCATTTATAATGGTGTACTCTATTTCGTAAGTACCACCAGAAGCATATTCTAACGCGCTTTTAATGGTTTCAATTAGCCGGTTTCTGTCTTTTTCTATTATAGCGTCGATCGCATGGGTAAGTTCTATTGAATCCTCAGGAAGCAAACCGAACCAGCTTTTTAAACGCTCATTTCCTAAAAATTTATTGGTTAAAGGGTTGTAATCAAAAGTTCCCAATTGAGCAGCGTCTATAACAAATTCCAGTTCATTTTTTTCAGCTTGTTTTTTTATGGTGGTTTCTTTAATTGTAACCAATATGCCTCCTACTTCTCCCGATGCTAACCTTATAGGGCTATAAGCAAAATCAAAGGAGCTGTCTTCCGTTTTTCCATTCCGGTTTAAAGGCACAATAAAGTCTTCATGGCAAATGGCTTCTCCTTTCATAACATTAGCAAACATGGGACCAATGATATGCCAGATTTCGGAAAACGTTTCCTGAGAGCTTTTTCCTAAAGCCTGAGGATGTTTGTTAGAACCTAAAATGGGGCAAAAGCCATCATTATAAATTTGAGTATAATCTTTGCCCCATGCTATGTACATGCCGAACGGGTTATTCAGCATAACGCTTACCATGGTTTGTAAACTTTGCGGCCATGTTATGGGGTCGCCTAAAGAGGTTTTGCTCCAGTCTTTAGCGCGGATAAGTTTGCCCATTTCTGCGCCTCGCTCTAAAAAAATATGTTTCGTTTTGTTAGTATCCATGGATAAACTTAAGATTGAATAATAAAATGCTCTTTAGAAGACTGTTCAGAATTAATATTGGAAAGAAGCCCTATCGCTTTTTTAATTACCTTCTTTATATTTGTAAATTCTACCGGCTTTTGGATATAATGAAGGGCACCCATGTGATATAAATGAAGTGCTACAGTTTTATCTAACGAAGTGGAATAAATGATTATAGGAATGTGTTTTAAAGCATGATTTGCTTTTATGTCTTTGAGGCATTCTATTCCCGATTTTTTAGGCATGTTAAGATCCAGAAAAATTAGGTTTGGGAGGTGGGTGTGTTCTTTTAGTAGAAAATCCATAAGGCTAACACCATCATTTAAAATTGTGAGTTTTAAAATGTGCGGTATTTCATCTGTAGCTTCTTTAAAGAAATCACAATCGTCCATATCATCATCAGCAAGTAAAAGGTGAAGCTTTTGTTTTTCCATTTTATAACCATTTAAGACCAGCTATAAGGTCTTGTTTTATGTTCTTACAACATTATCATTTTTATTTCAATTTAAAATAAAAAATGGAATGTTTTTTTAATTGTTATAAGTCTTATTGCTAGTGTTTTCACTTGCGTTGTGGTGTTGATGGTTGTTTTTTTTAACTATAATTCACTAACACAAGAAAACAACGTAAAAGCGCCATACAATATTCGTTCTCTTCGCCTGAAAATGAATAGGCAAAAATAATAAGGACTTTTCATTAATTACGAATTTAAAAATAAATTTTAAAACATAATTATTGAGGTTTTTTTAAAGGGAACCTTTCTCGACTTTAGAGATTACGTTCTAACGATAGCACTCTGTAAGCATTAATTTGTATGATGTTAACGATCAAAACCAATAAGATTTTATTTATCATGGATTTTTTAATTAATCTTTGTAGATTTAATTCTTTAAAATCAAATTGTATCCATGTCCACCATTGAAATCGTTACTTTATTTATAAATGTTTTTTTCTGCCTGCCGAGTATAGCCTCCGTTACGAAGTTTGATTATTGGTGGATTCGAGGATTTGATTTTCCTAGAATACAGATTTCTGTTCTGATTTTGTTAAACATCATACTGGCTGGTTTTGTGTACTCGTTTATGCAGCCTTGGCATTTCTTTATGTTAGGAATATTAATCATGTGTTTAATTTATCAGCTATCCCTTATATTTCCGTATACGGTTTTAGCTAAAAAACAAGTTTTAAACTACACTGGAAGCGAGAATAAAAACCAAATAAGCATTTTGGTTAGCAATGTATTGATGACTAATCGGGAGTATCAAAAATTAATCGATCTAATCGAATTAAAAAAACCAGACTTGTTTTTAACTTTAGAGTCAGATGAGGGGTGGGAGCAGGCTTTAAACAAGCTTGAAGATACTTATAAATATTCTGTAAAGGTTCCCTTAAAAAATTTATATGGCATGCATCTTTATTCTAAATTGGCTCTAGAGGATATGGAGGTACATTATTTGGTGGAAGAGGATATACCTTCCATTCAAGGCTTTGTGAGACTGGAAAATAATCTCAAGGCAAAAATACATTGCCTGCATCCTAGGCCACCTAGTCCTAACGAAAGTAAAACGTCGACACATAGAGATGCAGAAATTTTACTGGTTGGAGAGTCTATTGAGACGAACCCAAAACGCACTTTAGTATTTGGTGATCTAAATGATGTGGCTTGGTCTAGAACGACTAAAATATTCCAGAAAGTTAGCGGTTTGTTAGACCCAAGACGAGGTAGGGGGTTTTTCAACACCTTTAATGCTAAGTATTTGCTTATGCGTTGGCCTTTAGATCATGTTTTCCATAGTGATGATTTTACATTGATAGATATCTCTCGAGGAAAAAATATTGGGTCGGATCATTTTCCTATGTATATAAAGTTAAATTACGCTCCAGAAAAAAAAGAGGAACAGGATAAGCTTCCTGTTACAGAAGAGGAAGAGGAGTGGGCTAAAGAAAAAATAGAAAAAGGGATGACATCTTCTTAATGCTAAACATCTATAGTTTTAATGCGTTTTTTGATTCAATTGAGTTGATAAGGTTTTGTCTTACTAATGCAAATCAAGGGTTGAAAAATAAACGATAAGAAAGCAGTAGCTGTTTTCCCAAAAGTAAGGACTAGAAATTTTTAGTGACACTATCCTAAAATCTGTGTAAGTTCAAAATTTCAGGGTTAAATTATTTATAGTTTAATCCTGTTTTCAAATATAGCTAAAAATTGGTTTAGTATAATTCC
>NZ_JBHMFC010000019.1:0-46401 GCF_042427585.1 Mariniflexile ostreae
GGAACAGTTGGAGGAAAACCTCTTTTTGGCATTGGTAAGTATGGCACAATTTCCATTTCTATTGTATATTTGTCGAGTACTGAGTACATATAGGGTTGTGATTTCGTTATTTATGTTTCGCAACACAAATATCCACAACCCTTTCTTACTTTTCGAAAAAAATTTAAACACTTCATTGTAAAATTTTGTGGTTTTACCATTAGTAAACATACTAAAAAATCACATTATACAATTAAATTGGTATAATACCTTAGAGTAATTAAGGTTAAGTCTAAAAAAACATTATGAGTCCATTAGTCTGTATTTTCAGGATGAGAGCAGATTTGGGCTTATGCCCCATGTGGAGACCGTACTTACGGCAAATGGGGTAAAACCAATACTAAACTTTCAAAAGGTTTTAAAAAACACATATTTATACGGCAGTTTCTCTCCAATTGATGGAAGTCATTTTACTTGAGAAATAGAAGGTATTGATACACTCATATTTGAAGCTTATCTAAGAGCTTTTTCCGAATACAGGCCAGAGGAACTTAAAATAATAATCATTGACAATTCCGGATTTCATTCTACAGAAAATATTACTATTCCCTACAATATCAAGCTTTTCAGAATACCTCTATATACACCAGAACTAAATCCTGCTGAAAAAGTATGGCGATTTAAAGGAGCTGAAAAAATGACTAAATGAAACTTTCAAAAAAAATTTAGTAACCAAAACAATCTAAATATCGTCAAATATGAATTCTATATTGATGCTTTAAAAGGCTCGTTTTGATTCATAATTAGTGTTATTACGTTTCTTTTTGATTTTTTTTTTTTTTTTTTTTTTTGTATTTGCCTAAATGTCAGGGTGTTCATAGGTTTGTTTTATTAGTCTGTGTAGGGGGAATATAGATTTCATGTCATTTATTAAAAACAATGACAAAAGTCATAAAAAAGGAAAAGTATTTTTTAAAATAATTCATATTTTATGTTTGAATTATCTTTTTAGTATGGTAATGTGCTTTAAATGAGGGTGTAATGAATGGTGATTTATAGGTTTTGGGTATAGATTTATAGAACAGTCATCGATTTTTGAGTTAATTTGGAGTACTCTTTTCTTAGCAAACGTTAATATTAACATAAATAAACGTTAACAAAAGGTTATGTAAGTGTTAAAAAAAAAGAGTTGTAATTAACTAAAACTAAAATTATGAAAACAAATCTTAAAGCTTTATGAAAAAAAAAACTCAAAACAAACTTAGATTTTAAACATTAATTTATTAAATAAAAAAGTATGAATAAATTTTATTCCTTTATTTATCCCCTGAAAATTAGTGGAAAAACACTGTCAAAGGCTATTAAATCGGTAACGGTATGCTTCTTTTTTGTATTAAATGGGTATGCAAGCACCAAGGTCTCAGTAGAACCTGGTTCAATTACAATGAGCAATAAAAAGGACGGGGCTGATTATCAACAGACTGAAATTACAGGAACCGTTCTGGGTGAAGGTGGTGTTCCGGTGCCTGGCGCAAATATTATAGTAAAAGGAACTAATAAGGGAACTCAGACAGATTTTGATGGGAATTTCCGAATTACAGCTTCCAAAGGAGAAACTTTAGTGTTTTCCTATGTGGGTTTTAAAACTCAAGAAATTGTCATTGGAAATTTTACTTCTCTTAATATAACAATGATTGAAGATCTCGCAGGTTTGGATGAGGTTGTCGTTGTTGGTTACGGTACTCAAACAAAAGAAGCATTGGTTGGTTCAGTAACTACTGTAAAACCAGCAGACTTGAAAATTCCTTCTAGTAATTTAACAACCTCTTTTGCGGGTAGAGTGCCAGGAGTGATTGCCTTTCAGAACTCCGGAGAGCCAGGTGGTGGATCAGATAATGCCGAGTTCTTTATTAGAGGCGCTACTACTTTTGGAAAGTATTCCTCACCTTTAATTTTAGTTGATAATATAGAATTGACAGCGGATGACTTAGCAAGAATATCACCTGATGATATTGAAAGTTTTTCTGTATTCAAAGATGCTACAGCTACAGCTATTTATGGTGCGAGGGGTGCTAATGGAGTAATTGCCATTGTTACAAAAACGGGAGAGTTAGGGAAACCGCGAGTTTCGGTCAGGTATGAAACTACTTATTCTCAAGCTACACAGAACTTAGAGTTGGCAGATCCTTTAACCTACCTGAGGTTGCATATGGATGCAGTTAATACAAGAAACCTTTCACCAAACCGCAATGATCCTTTACCATATTTACAAAATAAAATCGATAATACTGTTGCAGGAACTAACCCGTTTGTTTACCCTGTTACAAATTGGCAGGACGAGTTGCTGAAAGATTTTACTATGAATCAAAGATTGAATTTTAGTGTATCTGGCGGAGGTGAAGTAGCAAGGTATTATGTGTCTGGATCTGTAGCTCAAGACAGTGGCATACTTAGAGTTGATAAACAAGCTAATTATAATAATAATATAGATAATAAAGTTTACAACCTAAGGTCCAATGTTAATATTGACTTGACACCCACTACAGAACTTTTGGTTAATCTAAATGCGACTGTAGATGATTATCGAGGACCTGTTCCTACCGGTAATCAGGTGTACAATATGATTAATAGAACCAATCCAGTTCGGTATCCAGCATATTATGCTCCTGATGCTGCTAATGAATCCGCAGAACATCTCTTATTTGGAAATGTAGATACCGGAGATGGAGAGTTGGCGGGTTATTTAAATCCGTATGCTGAGTTGGTAAGAGGATATCGCGATTACAGTAGGTCAGTAAGTATCTTAAGTTTACAGATTAGGCAAGACCTAAGCGGAATATTAGAAGGCTTGCATTGGAGAGCGCTTGGTAATGTTACCAATACTTCATCATATAACATATCTAGAGAATATGAGCCTTATTATTACGCTATTAGAGATAATAATTATAATAGAGCCGATGACACATATATATTAACAAGTTTGAATCCTCTAAGTGGGACAGAATATTTGAATTTTACTCAAGATCAAAACTCAAGAATTGTTAATAGAAATCTTTATTTTGAAACCGCACTTAATTATGACAAAACCTTCGCTTTTAAACATAGTATTAGTGGATTGTTAGTGGGTGTTATTAGAGAGTCTGTAGATGGTAATGCAACTGATTTGCAATCTTCGCTTCCAAGTAGAAATGTTGGTGTGTCTGGTCGTTTCACTTACGACTATGATAGAAGGTATTTTATTGAAGGAAACTTTGGTTACAATGGTTCAGAGCGGTTTGCGAAGAAAAATCGGTTTGGTTTCTTTCCTTCAGTTGGTGCAGCATGGGTTGTTTCGAATGAAGATTTTTGGAACATTGACCTTATTAGTAGGTTTAAGCTAAGAGGGTCTTATGGGGTAGTTGGAAATTCCAACATAGGTAATCGAAACGATCGTTTCTTTTATTTATCAAATGTTAATTTAAATGATAGTGGAGCTGGAGCGCAATTTGGAACCTTTGGCCAAGATTCAAGCGGGGGGGTCTCGATAAGCAGATATGAAAACCCGCATATTTCTTGGGAAAAAGCATATAAGCAAAATTATGGTATAGAGATCAATCTTCTTAAAGATGCCATACAGTTCCAAGCAGAGTATTTTAAGCAAAAAACGACAGATATTTTACAAACCCGTGCGGATATCCCTTCTTTTTTGGGATTGCAAGCAGCACCCGTGGCTAACTTGGGAGAAGGCAAGTCCAATGGATTTGAGCTCACCTTATTGGTCAATCATAGTTTTAATAGAGACTGGTGGTTGCAGGCAACTGCGAATTATGTAAAAACCAGTAGTGAGTACACTGTATATGAGGAAGCAGACTTATCTGCTACGCCATGGCTATCTAAAATTGGAAATCCATTTAATCAAGCATATGGCTTGGTTGCCGAGCGTTTATTTGTTGATGAAGCTGATGTGGCCAATTCGCCAGAACAGCAATTTGGAGAAGTGATGCCTGGTGATATAAAATATACTGATATCAATGGGGACGGTATTATATCCAGTTTAGATATTGTCCCAATTGGAGAGCCTACGCAGGCAGAAGTAAGTTATGGTTTTGGGTTTTCTTTAGGGTACAAAAATTTTGATATTTCTGCGTTTTTTGCCGGTTTGGATAATGTGTCCTTTTTTATGGATTCATCCAAGTTAACACCTTTTGCTGATACAGATGCGGGTGGTGACTATTTGTCCGATGCTATTGCAGAAAACCAAATCTTACAAGCTTTTGCGGATAGCCATTGGTCCGAGGAAAATCAAGACATTTATGCGTTGTGGCCTAGATTATCTAGCTATGCAGTCGACAATAATAATCAAACAAGTACTTGGTGGATGCGAGACGGCTCCTTTATGAGATTAAAATCGTTGGAAATAGGATATAACTTTGTGCCAGAAACAGGCGTATTTGGACAAGCTAGTGTTCGTTTCTATCTAAGTGGAACTAATTTAGCCCATTGGAGTAAGTTCAAACTTTGGGATCCGGAGTTAAGAGGTGGTGGAATGAATTATCCTTTGCAGAGAACAGCAAATATAGGTGTCAGAGTTAACTTATAAAATAAGAAAAATGAAAAAAATAAATAAAATTGTATATTCAATTATATTTCTATGCATATTTTCATGTGAAGACTATATAGATATTGTACCAGATAACGTAGCTACCTTTGATTTAGTTTTTAACAATCGCGCTAATGCCAAAAAATTCTTTTTTACCTTATATGGGTATTTGCCAGAATTCTCTGATATTAACGGTAATGTGGCGTTAGCTGGAGGAGATGAAATTTGGACCCATCAAACATGGACCGCAATGAGGTTATCTCAGGGAGAGCAATCCAAGGCAAGTCCTTTGTATAACGATTGGGGATACGGAAGCCGTCATAAACCACATATTGCCCTTAGAGATTGTAATATTTTCCTTGATCGGATAGATGCGGTCAGGGACATGACTGATGAGGAGAAAGACAGATGGAAGGCAGAAGTAAAATTCTTAAAAGCCTATTATCATTATCATTTATTACGAATGTATGGCCCAATTCCAATTATTGCTGAGAATATTGAAGTTAGTGAAGATGTGCTTTCGGTGCGTATAGAGAGGGATCCCGTTGATGATGTGGTAAACTATATAGTGTCGTTATTGGATGAATCTATTGAGTTTTTGCCATCTCGAATCTTTTTGGAAGGAGAAGAGTTAGGGCGAGCAACTAAGCCAATAGCAGCCATGCTAAAAGCCAAGGTTTTAGCATTTAGTGCTAGCCCATTGCTAAATGGTAATGCCATATATGCGTCTTGGACTAATAGTGAAGGTATGCCATATATTAATCAAACCTTTAAAGCTGATAAGTGGCAACGTGCTGCAGATGCTTGTAGGGAGGCTATCGACTTCGCTCATGACGCGGGGAATTCCTTGTATGAATTTACATCGGGGTATAGTTTGTCGCAGGAAACTATGACAAAGATGAATCTCCGTGGTGCTATTACAAGCAGGTGGAATAACGAAATTATATGGGGACAAGCTTATCCTACAACAAATAGTATCCAAAACTTTAGTTTTGCGCGAATTGATCCAAACTATGCGGGGTCAAGTTCAGGACAGGTGAATTCATATCACTCTGCACCTTTACATATGGCGGAATTGTTTTATTCTAAAAACGGTGTGCCTATTGAAGAAGATGCTTCATATAATTATAACAATAGATATGAATTGGAAACCGGGGATGCTGATAATAAGTTTTACGTAAAAGAGGGCTATGAAACAATTGGATTGCACTTAAATAGAGAATCAAGATTCTATGCGTCTTTAGCTGGTGACGGTATCTTATCTTATGACGTTAATAATGAGCAAGACGACACAAATTTATTCGTTGTTGATGCCAAAAACGGTGGTATATCTGGTTATATTAATGATCGGCAATATAATCAAACCGGATATTGGCCCAAAAAGCTAGTGCATTATAAATCAGCGATCGGAAATAACACTTTTACCGCAGAAAATTATGCGTGGCCAGTTTATAGGTTAGCCGATTTGTATTTATTATATGCAGAATGTTTAAATGAGCTGTCAGGTCCTTCCACTGAGGTATTTCAGTATATCGACCTTGTTAGAAGTAGATCTGGATTAGAGGGGGTTGAGGCTTCATGGAATGCGTATTCCGTTAATCCAGCTAAGCCATCTACTAAAGACGGCTTAAGAGAAATTATTCATCAAGAGCGCTTGATCGAATTGGCTTTTGAAGGACATCGTTTTTGGGATTTAAGAAGGTGGTTCAAAGCGCATATCAAATTAAACAATACACCAATGACTGGTTGGCGCTACACCGAAACAACACCTGAAAAGTTCTATGATATTGTAAGTTATGGAGCAACAAGCTTCTCCATAAAGGATTATTTTTGGCCTATATCTGAAAAAGACATATTAGCAAATCCTAATTTAGATCAGGCATTCGGCTGGTAGTTAAAAATTATTTAATAATTAAATAAAATACAATGAAGACATTAAAATTATTTGTTGCGCTTTTGTGTATGGTGGTGGCAACTAGCTGTACAGAAGATAATATAACTTCGTTAATAAAAGATGATGGTATTGCTCCTGGCCCTGTAGTGGTAGATGGGGGGGGCGTTGAAAACTTGGCGGGGGCGTCTATAATAACGTATAATCTCCCTAATCAAGCTGACATGTTATATGTGGTTGCGGAATACCAGCGAAAGCAAAATGGCAAAGTGGTAAGAACTAAATCATCTGTTTTTAATAATTCTTTAAGAGTTGACGGCTTTTCAGAAGCCGCAGCGTATGACGTGCAGCTCTATGGGGTAGATCAATCAGAGAATAGATCGCCTGTTACTACAGTGTCCATAAATCCAGAAAAACCACCTTATAAATATGTATGTGAAACACTCTATGCAGTGGAAGACTATGGAGGTATAAAATTGTTTTGGGAAAACCCAGAAAAGGGTCTGGTAACCATAGAAATTTATGCGGAGGACAGTACCGGAAATTTAGTTTTTCAAGATGCTGTTTACACATCTGCTCCTGACGGAACTCGCTTGATATTGGGGCAGGCAGCCATGGAAACTGAGTATGTATTTGTGGTTAAAGACAGATTTGATAATGCTTGTAGTGAGATAAAGGCAAGCTTAGCCCCACTTTATATTGAGATGTTTGATAGAGCTAAATATCAAGCGGTATATCAAATACATGATACACCATCTGACTATGGGTGGGTCTTGCCAAATTTATGGGATGGAGTAGTAAGTGGAAACAATGGATTTCACACGGGGTCTGGATGGGTGGATCCCGCTGGCTCATTACCGGAATATGCAGATTGGTCCTATGATGGCGTCAATCTTAATGTAGTTATGTTTACTATGGATTTAGGAATGTTATCTCAAGTTTATAGATTTAAATATTGGCCTCGGACAGGAAATTACATCTGGCGTCATGGAAACCCTCATCTTTTTGATTTATGGGGAAGTGATAAATTGAATGTAGATGGAAGTTTAGACGGATGGACCTTATTGTTAGAAAATGCTTCCCCTGTAAAGCCTTCTGGACAACCAGGGAACGAAAATACAACTGAAGATATTGAAGCGGGAGAGGCTGGGTTTAATTTTGAAATTTCACCAGATATGCCAAAAGTTCGTTATATCAGATTTGTCCAGAAAGTAAATCAAGATAGAAAGGCGACGCTATTACATCTAAGTGAAGTTGAATTTTATGGTGATAACCGTTAAAAATTAAATATAAAAAATAAGAGATTATGAATTATAACTCAATAAAAAAACAAATTCTGTTTGTTGGAATTGGAGTACTAGGAATATTACTTTGCCTTTCTTGTGATACTGATTTAGTAGAAACCTATGATCAGTATATTCCAGAAAAGGTGGTAAGTATAGCGAAACCTGATTCTGTGGCAGTCGTATCCACAGATTACAATAAAATTTTATTTCAGGTTTGCGTTAACGCGGATCCAAAAATAAAAAAGGCTGTTATTGCTTTATTTGATGATGATAAAACGGATGATGATGATAAAATAGTCACAACAATTGACATTGATAGAACGCTATTCAAACCAGAAATCTATGAGGTTGAGTTAGAGTTGTCAGAGGGAGGTAGCGAGTATTTTGTTCACTTAGAGGATGTAGATGGTAACGCGTCTATTAAATATGATGTCTTTGGTACAGTGTTAGGGCAAAGCTATAAGGAATCCTTACAGGCAAGACAATTTTCAACAATAAGTCAATATTCTGATTCAGAAGCAGTAATTAACTGGGTCTCTAACAGAGCTATAAATAACAGTAACGAGGAAATTGTACGAAATAAACTCTTGGTTAGGAGTGAACTTATCTACACGAGTAGTGTTGATGGAACAGAGAAAGTTATCGTCGTTGACGAATCTGAAGACGTTACCATAATTCCAGATTTTATCTCTGAGGAAACCTTTATCTATACAACCTTTTATAGGGCGGTAGCAGATTCTCCTTATATTTTTGAAAGCAACGCTACTGAAGAAGTGTTTCCATTAAAGCTATAGTTTTAGAG
The DNA here is from genome assembly GCF_042427585.1 of Mariniflexile ostreae. Lineage (NCBI taxonomy): Bacteria > Pseudomonadati > Bacteroidota > Flavobacteriia > Flavobacteriales > Flavobacteriaceae > Mariniflexile > Mariniflexile ostreae. Next base: position 8,538 of record NZ_JBHMFC010000019.1, read on the forward strand.
GACATAGTGCTTGTTAACATATCTTCCCAGAGATTAACTGTTTGGGGAGATATGTTGATTTTCTTTAAAGTAGTCAGATAATCAACTTAATCTTAACTGGAATTTTAAATAATTATTAGTCATATGAAAAAAAAGATACTACAATTTGTACTTGCTGTTTTTTTGCTTATCGTATATAATACGCGCGCCCAAACCGTAATTAACACTTTAGAAGAATTAAAAGCGGAACTAAACACTAGTGATGAAAGTTTTGTAATGACACCGGGTACATATTATTTTAATACCGATAATTGTGGTCCAGGTAAATTGTTTTCAGACCCAAGATTATTGTTGTTCACTGGCAATAACAGCGTTTTCGATTTTACAGATGTGAAATTTGAAATTGATACCAATGTTTTTACTCAATTTGGAAGCATAGATGTTATTGAATTTTGGCCAGTGGGAAGTAATAATATCTATAAAAATTTAACTCTGGAAGATATAGGAAATACCGTTCCTACTAAAGGAGCTGGGACGCTTCATCTTGATGGTTCAGATAATTTGGTGGAAGGTTTTAAAACTACCACTAGAGGCTCTTTTCCTTATGGTTACGGTGATATATTTGGAAAAGGAGGTGGAAGTGTTGTCAGTCACAATAAACACTCAGGAATATTGATACGAGGCGATAGAAATCATATAAAAAACTGTACCGTTATTATGAGAGCCTACGGGCATGGGATTTTTGTTCAAGGTTCTCATGATGCTGTAATAGAAGGCTGTTATGTTGAAGGTGAATTAAGAACCATTGGTGAGGTATTACAAGAAGAAGGTACTGGGTCTCCAGCAGATAACGTAGACTTTTTAACGGTTTGGGGTTTTGATTTAAGAGATCACCAAAGCGATTATACCTTTAGTCTACAAGAAGCTGGAATTAGAGCGTATTCAACCGGTGTAGTTTTTGATTCTGATGGTAATTCTACTGGTGTAAGTAGAGGTACGCTTAATACAACCGTTCTAAACTGTACTATTGTAAAGATGCGAGTGGGGGTTAATACCGGAGCCGAAGGAGGTGAGAATAAGCGCATAGAAAATTGCACCGCATTAGCCTGTGAAGGAGGGTTTTGGCTAGGCAATGATGGAGATGTTATAAACTGTCGTGCAGACGCATCGGTTGGCCCCATTTTGTCGGAAGATATTGCGCGTTCTAATGCGACTTATGAAGTGACCTTGCTAGATGATTATATTCCTAAAATAGGAAATGCCCCGTATTTTTATATGGGCGGGACTAATCATAATATAACCATCCATGATGGAACAACTTATTATAATCCTGATATAAAAATCGTCTTAGGTGGTACACGATTGGCAAGCAGGTTTCTGGTAGGCTCTGTAGAGCCGCCTCCTACTAGAAACGCCAATAATGTCACCTTAATAAATAACACTCCTTACCCAGTTGTTTTAGAAAACGCTTTTAATTGCGATGTTTTCTCTTGTGGGCCCGTAACCAATAATGGGTCTGATAATACGGTAACTCAGTTGGATGATTGTAGTGAAAAATTATGTAACAATACTGCCAATAACCTTGAAGCAGAATGTTATGATGATATGCTTGGCGTTGGAGTTAGGGGTATCCCAGAGAACAATAATCAAAAGGAAATTTATGGTATTCGCAATGAAGATTGGATTAACTTTAATGCTATTGATTTAACCGGAATGACGTCAATAACCGCTGTGGTATCTAGTATGGTTAATGATGCAGCAATTGAAGTTAGAATGGGTGGTGTTAATGGAGCGTTATTGGCCACAGTGGCTATATCAAGTACTTTAAGTGAAGAAACATATCATGAGTTTTCTGTAGGGTTAAATCAAGTGGTTAGTGGGTTAACGGATCTTTACTTTGTATTTAGACATGGCACTGAAACAGGTTGGTTGTTTAATTTAGATAAAATAAGTTTCGAGAAAGACCCCTGTTCTAGTGCGTCTTATAATCCACTTTTACCTATAAGTGCTGAAGCATTTTGTAGTTCTTCAGATATTACTCTTCAAAATCGTTCAGCATTTAATCAAGTGGTGACCACTATTGAAAACACAGATTACCTTAAATTCGCAAATGTCGACTTTGGGAATGATGATGTTTTTAACGCCATTCAAATTTTGGCCTCATCGGCTACAGATGGAGGGCAGATTGAGGTGCGTAGTGGTGCCGTTGATGGGGTGTTGCTAACAACCGTAAATGTTGAAAGCACCGGTGATTGGAATGACTATAAGATGTTTTCAAGTTATTCAAATACCGAAATTACCGGACTTCATGATATTTATTTGGTATTCACAGGCGGGAATGGAAACCTACTAAATATTGATAATTTTTATTTTTATAACGACACATGTTTAGGGGGGGCTTATGAGGCATATAGCCAAATAAGTGCACTGGAATACTGCCAGATGTTTGGCGTAGTACCTATAAACGATGCGTATCTTGGGGGGATCAATGATAAAGATTGGATCCGGTATGGGAGTGTTGACTTTACGACATTATCACCGCCTCAAATCACTTTCAATGTGGCCGGCTATCCTACTGAAGCAACTGTAGAAAATGGTTATATCAACGTGATGCTAGACCATCCAAAAGAGGGGGCCATGATTGCTACCGCTACAGTCCCTAAAACAGGAGGGTGGGAAGTCTGGGAAGAGATTACGGTTCCTTTACTTCAAGAGGTTACTGGTGAACACGAGGTCTATTTGCACTTTGGAAATGGCGCTTTCAATTTAGATTGGTTTGAGTTTCATGACGAAGTCGTTTCATTGGATAATTTGGCCTTAGCTACAAATGGAAGTGTGGCTACTCAATCAAGCACAGCTTATGAAGGAGTGGCTGGTAGAGCTATTGATGGTAACACAAATGGTAATTACGGTGATGGTTCCGTAACGCATACCGAACATGGTGCTACTGGGTTTAATGTGCTAAAGTGGTGGCAAGTAGATTTAGGGGCAGATAAAGCTATCCGGAAAATTGCAGTTTATGGTAGAACAGGGAGTAATTACGTGAATGACTTAAATAGTTTTACAGTTGAAGTGAAAAACGCTAACGGCGATGTTGTATTTACTCAATTTTTCGAAAATTATCCATCCTCTCGTCCACTGACCATAGATACTGGAACGATAGTAGGTCAGGTTGTCAGGATATCAAAAGCCTCTGATCGTGGGTTGTCCCTAGCAGAAGTTGAAGTTTTAGGAACAAGTTCATTAAGTGTTGATGATGTTTCATTAGAGAAAATAGGGATATATCCAAACCCAGCCGAAAATAGAGTGACCATTCGTAACGGGTCGGGTTTAAAATTAGAAATTTATGATATACTTGGTGCTTTAGAATCTGAGTTTATCATTTTGGAAAATGAAAAAGTGCTGAGTTTAGAAATGCTTCCTTTAGGTATTTATTTTTTCAAGTTTAAAAGTGAAAAAGGTATTACAGTTAAAAAAGTAATTAAAAAATAATTCTTAGAAACAGAATCATACATCTGGAATGTCTGCGAAAATAAAGTCTATCGGAAATTGGAGCATCCAGTTATTGCGTTAAGTCATGAGTAAACAAATTGAGATAGGCCTGAAGGTGGTCTATTGTTTTGAAGGTTACGTCTTTCAAATTCGGTTAGTATATTAAATGTGCTATGAAGCTATTTTAAAAGCTTTTTTGATTCATGTTTTTGCTTTTTCTCAAATGGGTCTGAAAACCAATATTGATATATGACCTGATCTATTTGTATATAGAATGACCCTTCAATGATCCATTGTGTCACGTTAGGGTAGGTCTGTTTAAATTAAGATTAGTAGTTTGTATGGGTTAAGGCCACTTAAATGGTGTGCTCTAATAATTGCACTTTTATATAACAGCTGATTGACTAGAAATCCATTATAAATTATAAGAAAAAGGTTTTCAGATTGTAATATTTTTTTGTTCTCCAAAAGCTTAAATAAGAGGTGTTTGTCTCCTGCTTACTGATTTAGAAAAGGTAAGCGGTCGTTTTAACCTTTATGGTATAAAACTTAAAGTGTGTAACTGAAATTAACCAGATAAAATTTTTAGTAATGAATGACATTAGGAAAAAAAATCACGTTCTATTTGTTTTACTTTTTATAACTGCTTCATCCGTAACGGCACAGTTTGTACATCCCGGATTATCCCATAAGAAATCTGATTTAGATAGGATGAAATATATGGTAGAGGCGGGTATTGAACCATATGCCAGTTCGTTTCAACTTTTAGCAAGTCATCCTAGAGCAAGTTATAATGTTCAGGTTGCAGGGGGTAACACCGGGATGACCACTCTTACATCAAGCTGGAATAAGTTTATGATCAATGATGGTATTTCTGCCTACTATAATGCTCTAATGTGGTATATAACAGAGGATCCACGACATGCAGAAAAGGCTGTTGAGGTATTTAGGGTGTGGTCTGATCTTAAAAAACAGGAAATAAATTTTGCTCTTGCAGGAGGACGGCATTGGAAGTTAATTGAGGCGGCTGAGATTATTAAAAGTACTTATAGCGGATGGCATACTTCCGATATTCAGAAGTTTAAGGATATGCTGGTGTATCCAGGTTATTCCAATACAACGATTCCAGCTGCTGCAATTGCAAGTGGTGATCATACCTTATATTGGCTGATCTACCAAGGGGATCCGGCTCGACATGGTAATCAAGGGATTTTTGGAATGCGTGTCATGATGGCCATGGGAGTTTTTCTAGACAATGAGATTATGTACGATCGCGCGGTACGTTATCTTAAGGGATACCCTCACCGTATCGATGATTTACCTTATCCGTCTGGCCCTCCTACCAGTAGTGGCCTCAAAGCAATTTATGAGCATTTTGAGGAGTATAATTTCACGGGGCTGTCTAATGAAGTTGTTGATTATGGTTACAACGAAGTAATAAGTAGCTATATCTACGAAAATGGCCAATGTCAAGAAAGTTCCCGAGATCAAGCACATGCCCACGGAGGTGTGGCAACTTTATGTACGATGGCAGAGATTGATTGGAACCAAGGTGGAAATCTTTATGGTCATTTGGATAATCGACTTCTTTTAGGTCTCAGTTTCTGGTACCGTTATAATTTAAGTTGGGTGGAAAGTTTTCCAGACCAGTTAACCCCATGGGAGCCCACCGTAGAATCAGGAGAGTATTTAGAGCGTTTTGACCGGTCAGGACGATGGAAAGCACTTAAAATCAATCCTTACCTCGCCCAAACTATTACAGATGACGTATGGCACCGGGGCCGGAAAGATCTTTTGGTAAGCCCGGCGTTGGAATCTAATTTGGGACATTATAAATATAGAATGAACCTTCCGTTTGAAGACATTAAATGGTTGGAGCGAGGATTTGACTTTTTAACAAATGAAATCGGATTGGAGCAACTCACTACAACCGATTTTCCTGGGTTAGGAGGTTTGAAATACCGTCGTGTGAGCCCAGGAGACCCCATTAGTGGCTTTGATGCTAATGGCTTGCCCAAATATGATATGAACCTTTTACCATTAACCATCGAAGCAGAGAATTATGACTTTTTCGCGGTAGATGGACAGGGAAAAATCTATAACGATCTGAGCGCCACAAATTCAGGGGGTGTTTATAGAACAGATGAAAAGGTCGATATAAAAGACTGTAGTGAGGGAGGTTATACTGTTACAGATATACAGGATGGTGAATGGTTGACATATACAGTGAGTGTTCCAACCAATGGCGTCTATGATTTAAGTATCCGATATGCTGCTGGGGCTAAGGGAGGAAAAATTAAATTCAATTTTGGAGAGAATGATGTCACCTCCCAAGTGGACGTTCCGTTTGGGGCTTCGTTCTCGACTGGACTTGACGACTATAAAGACCTTAAAGTAGGAGACCGAGTACGTCTCACAAGAGGCGTGCAGGCGATGAAAGTGTTATTTAGCGGGACTAATAATGCCTTTGAACTTAATCATATGACACTAAATTTGGTGAAAGCGGATCCTGAGCCGGTAAATCTCGCACCCTTATTCGGTACTGCCAGCCAATCGATTGAATCAGATCCTTGTCCTTATGGTGGGTGTGCCGAGTTGGCGATAGACGGGAATACCGATGGTAACTTTGGGAATGGGTCTGTGTCCCATTCGGCTCATGGAACAAATGATTCACTTAAGTGGTGGCAAGTAGATTTAGACCGAAATTACCATATTGAAACTATCAACATCTATAACAGGTCAGGATATGAAGAGAGGTTAAACAATTTTACTGTAGAAGTGACAGATGTACACGGGAACACAACGTTTAATGAGTTGTATGTTGAGGCTCCTAAACCTATGCTAAGTATAAATACTGGAGGTGTTGAGGGAAGTGTTGTAAGGATTAATAAAACCTCACAATATGCTGTTTCACTTGCGGAAGTGGAGGTCTATGGAGTTGGCCCTTCTTTATCAAATAAGCAGTTCGATACTTTTGATGCCATTTCTATTAGCCCTAATCCGGTTGAAAGCGAGTTCATAATTGAGAGCAACATGTTTGGAGCAGATTTACAAATATTTAACGTGTTAGGTAAAATAGTGCTCCAAACAACTGTCAAAAAGAACAAACAGAAAGTAGATATATCGCATTTAGAAAGCGGTCTTTATTTTATCCATTTAAATAATTATAGTGAAAAATTAATAAGAAAAATTATAAAAAAGTAGCTTATAATTAAAGATGTCCAGTTTAAAAATCTGTACTATGATTATTACCAATATAGTTAAGCTCATTATTACTTCTATGTAAGAACAGGTTTTTATAACGTCTGAGATTATATGTTAGATGCGTCTTTCATTAACATCTAAGAGGGAGATTTGTGAAGAACAGAAAAACATACTCATAAGGCTATGTAATTTGAATGCCTGGGCTAATCGGTAGTATTAATTGAGGATTTAACCCAAACACTCAAGTCGCCAATCAAGGGGTAAAGCCTTTGTGTTGAGGAAAAGAGACTTGTGGTAACTGAAGTGTTTATTTCTGGCGTTAAGAAAGGAGATTGGAAATTGATTAAGTACGATGTTATGGATGGAAAGATAAGAGAAACACAACTTTTTAACATTGCCAAAAACCCGAATGAATACTTGCCAGAACATAAAAGAACAGATGAAATGGAGACAGATTTAGCAGAAAATCCTAAATATGCTGATAAGCTTGCAGAAATGGAGGCCTTGCTGCTGTCTCAAATGGAGCAGTATAAGGATCCTTATAGATTATGGAATCAACCTCAAATTAAATAATTTTAAATAGATTTTTTGCGTACAAAAGCCTTGCGTTCTTTTTAGAATGTAGGGCTTTTTTTATGCTTATAAACAAGGAGCCCTTATTGCTTTTCTCTTTTTTTACTTTAAAAAGAATCATAATTTATAGTAAACGCATCAGAATTTAAAACAATAATTTAATTCTATTTGTAATATTACTTGAACTAAATTAAATAAAATTATGAGAAAAAATTACAACATTAAAAAGCTATTTATTATGGCACTGTTATGTGTGGTCTCGACACCCATTTGGGCAACCGATATAACCGTTGGTTTAGGAGAGGACATTCAGCAGGCAATCAACACAGTAGCCTCTAGTGGCGGTGGCGTGGTAACCGTTGCGGCTGGTACACATATTGTAACCACCCCTTTAAGGATTAAGAGCAATATTACATTACAGGGTGAAGGGAATTGGGCAAGTAAAATTAAAACGAATACTAATATTCAGGTTATTAATGCAGATGCTGAAGGTTTGGTTAATATTGTAATTCAAAATATTGAAATAGAAGGTGTTAATGGTGTTAATGGTGGTGGTATTCAAATAACATCACAAGGTGTGGATCATGATAATATCCAGCTCTTAAATGTACATTGCTATAACACGGGCTGGGGCGTTCATATTAAAGGGGCTAAAAATTTACTTATAAAAGATTGCCTTTTTGAGGGCAATGGAGCGGTAACAAAAGAGGGTTATGCGCATAACTTATATTTAAGACGTGTTTATGGTGCTGAAGTAAGAGACAGTAAGTTCCTTAACTCTATCTCTGCAAATGGTATTAATATTTCCTATAGCGAAGATATTGAAATCTACAATTGTGAAATGTCTGGGAATTATTTTAGAGGTGTTCGTGCTGCTAATACTGATGGTTATTTAGTGCATGACTGTATTGTTAAGGATAATGGCGATGTAGGGATTTTAGCAAATTCAGAAGGTGTTGCGACTACCAATATAGATATTAGAAGAAATTGTGTTTCTAACAATGCGTTGGAAGGGATAAAAGGTGTTAATGGTGTTACGGGAGTGGCTTATCATAATAATGCCTATGGAAATGGCACCGATTATAGTTTGCCAGGATTGGTAACGCAAGTGGCTAATAATTCAGATGTAAACTTAGCCTGTGTTTACAGCACTGTGCCTACCATTGGACTTTCTGCTATTAAAGCGGGAGGACAAGTGTCATTAAACTGGGGACTTAAAAATATAGAAGCTGTAAAACAGGATGTCTTTAGAAATACGGTTTCAAGCACAAGTGGTAGACAATTGATAGCCAGTAACGTAAATGGAGCGCATTTTACCGATAATACAGCCGTACAAGGCAACACGTATTGGTACTGGATTAAGGTAACAGATGGTTTAGGCGTTAGTTACAATTCGAATGCAGCTAGTCCAGAACCAGAGCCTATTGAGCCTCTTGTAATGCTTACCACTACAGCAGGAAATGGATTTGTAACTTTAAACTGGGAACTTCAGGGGATAAATTTAGGAACTAGTGGTATTCAAGGTGTTTTTAGAAAAAAAGCTTCCGATACAGGGGGTCGAACATTGTTAGTGAATAGAGTTCCTGGAACCACATATACCGATAATACAGCCGAAAATGGGGTCACTTATTTATATTATGTTAAAGTTACTGATGAAAATGCAGTGGATCATAATTCTGAAGCTATCGAAGCCACTCCAAGTGCAACTTTGTCAAATGTTAGCCTTAAAGAAGAGGATAATTCTAAGATCATGATGTACCCTAACCCTGCATCAAATCAATTAACAATAATAAATGCTTTAAATGCACAACTGGAACTATATGATAGTTTAGGCAGAAAAGTAGGGTCACAAGAAATTTTGTCAAATAATCAAACTATCGATATCTCTTTTTTACCTGTTCAGCTGTATGTGGTTAAGTTGAAAAATAAAGGAGACATTTCAAGTTTTAAATTCCTAAAAAGATGAAAATAAAAGCAACTCATATTTCCAAAATAAAGTGTGTAATGTTTAAAGTAGACAACACTTTAGTAACACCAGTATTATTAGCATTTCTGTTTTTTATAATAGGGTCTTCTATGCAGGCCCAGTTTGTACATCCAGGAATTTCTCATAAAACTTCAGACTTAGACCGTATAAAATATATGGTAGCGGCTCAAGTAGATCCATGGTATACTTCTTATCAAGATATGGTATTAGACTCTAAGTCAGACTTTAATTATGCCGTGCAAGGCGACCTCTCCTTTACAGAGTTGGGAAGAGATAATAAGGTGAATTATAACGCCTGGAATAGCGATATTAGAGCTGCCTATTACAATGCTATTCGCTGGTATGTAGAAGGGGATGCTAGGCATGCAGAAAAAGCAATTGAAATTTTTAACTCTTGGGTAAATCTAGAAGCGGTTACCAGTAATGGTACAACCGCTTTAAGTGGCGGTATAGCCCATATCATGATAGAAGCGGCAGAAATAATAAAGCACACTTATAACGGGTGGTCTTCGGCAGATAGAAAAAAGTTTGAGGATATGCTAGTGTTTCCAGGCTACTCGAATACGGCAGTTCCCGCAGAAGTATCTAGAACCTATGGTACTTTTTATTGGCAGGCTTTTCAAGGGGATCCGATTAGACATGGCAACCAGGGCTTGTCTGGATGGCGTACCGTTATGGCTATGGGCATATTTTTAGACAATGAGATTATGTACGATCGGGCTTTAAGATATATTAAAGGACTCCCACATCGCACAGATGATTTGCCTTATCCTGCTGGACCCAATACGAGTAATGCCATAACAGCTTCCAATCAGTATTCCGACACTTACAGTATAACACAAGGTGATACAGAAGAGGATTATGGGTATAATGAGGTGATGACCCACTATATTTGGGAGAATGGACAATGCCAAGAAAGCTCTCGCGATCAACAACACACAGCCTTTGGTATTGGATTGTTAACCTCTATGGCCGAAATGGCATGGAATCAAGGTGAAGATTTATATGGTTTTGAAAATGACAGACTGTTATTGGGCTTAGAATATAATATGAGATATAATGTATCTGCGTTAGAATCGTACCCTGATCAAACTTCACCATGGGAACCCACAGTGGCTTCTGGAGAATTTATAGAACGTATGGATAGAACGGGGCGTTGGTTCTCTAAAGCGATTAGCCCAGAAGGTAGAGGGGAGTTTAGTGGTATAAGAACTGTTTTTGAAATGCCCGTAGCCCATTATTATGGTAGAGGGTTGAAAACGGAAAACGAGGTAAAATGGACAACACGGGCACGTGATAAGTCAATCGCTATTTCTGGGTATGAACAAGCGGGATGGACCAATGATGCACTAGGATGGGGAGCACTTACGGCACGTCGTCCAATATGGTGTTATGGAGATCCCATAAGTGGTTTTGAGGCCAATGGACTGCCTGTTTACGCAATGAATGTGATTGATGCTACACCAATTGAAGCTGAAAATTTTGATTACGACCCTATTGCTGATGGAGAAGGGCGGACCTATCACGATTTAAGTGCTGATAATTCAGGAGGAGAATATCGTACTATGGATCATGTAGACATTGAAGCCATGCCAAATGGAGGGTATAATGTAACTTCAATAGAATCAGGAGAGTGGCTTTCCTATACGGTGTCGGTTCCAGAAACAGCAGTCTATGGTATTACTATCCAGTACGCTGCTTTGCAAGCAGGTGGAACAATTAAAATTAGTGTGGCAGGAGAAGATAAAACTACAGATGTTGCTGTACCTTTTGGTGCTCCTTATTCAACAGGTGGCTCAGACTGGAAGTCGTATGTCGTTTCAGATGATATCATTCTAAACAAAGGGGTTCAAAATTTAAGATTGACTTTCTCAGGCACGTCACAGGCATTTAAACTGGATCATTTTTCTCTGGCACAAACAGGGATTGTAAAAGAGGATCAGACGATTCAGTTTTTTACTCTTCCAAATAAAGTTATAGGGCATGCAGATTTTGCTCCTGAAGCTCAAGCAAGTTCTGGCTTAGATTTAAGTTATACCAGTTCAAATACAGACGTAGCAACGCTTGTTGATGGTAAAATTCATATTGTAGGAGCAGGAACGACCATTATTACAGCCTCTCAAAACGGAAATGCCTCTTTTAATGCTGCGCCTAATGTGTCACAGGAGTTAACTGTTGTTAATGCCATAGCAGATACGGTTACTTTAAGTGTAGATGCCGATGCTTATGTAAATGAAGGCAAGTCTAATGATAATTATGGCACGGCAACTTCTATGGTAACTAAGGTTGCTGGTCGGTATATTTATTTGAAATTTGATTTAAGTACTGTGCCTGGGCCTATTGTTTCAGCAAAACTTAGGATGTACCAAAGAACGAGCTTTAAGGATTTGCGTAGCGTGTATGATGTGGCAGATGATAGTTGGACAGAGACCGGCATTACATGGAATAATAAACCTGCTTATAACCATGAACGTGCTGTAATAACAACAAACCCAAGTACTTGGTCTGAATGGGATGTATCCTCATACGTTGCTCAAGAATTTAATACTGATAAAGTTATTTCTTTTGCCGTTAAAGACCCAGTGCTTAGTGGTATTGGTGTCGATTTTTATTCGAAAGAATTTGATTTTGGTAGTGTTGCACCTGAGTTGGTAATTGAATGTTCAAGTGTACCATTAAGTGTTAGTGAGGTAAATGCTTCAATAGAAACGTATCCTAATCCGGTTCAAAATGATCTTCATATTTCTTTGGTTTCTTCTAGCTTAGATAGCGATGAACTGCGTGTTGGGGTGTATGCTTTAACAGGACAAAAAATAATAGAAATGAAGCCCACTTCGCAACGCGTTAAATTAAATCTGTCCGAATTAAATAGTGGTATATATGTTTTAAAAATAAGTGATAAATCGAAACATATTACAAAAAAAATAGTGAAGCTTTAAGATGTATTTTTGAAGTGGCTCTAGGGTGTCTTTCTTATGTAAAAACACCCATATTGTGAGATTTAAAAAGCTCTGCTAAACCTGGTTTTAGTAGCGCTTTTTTTTATAGCATAGACGTGTGAAGAGCCAGTGGTAATGATAATCCCTCTAAATGAGTGATAATTTAAAGCGATGTGGTTATAATTTATAGATTTTTTTAGTCTTAAATAGTAATATTACAGATACTAGAAAACGGCTGCTTATTGCTTTTAAATCAAATCGCACAGGATCTTTTTTAGTTTTAATAATATTTAAAATGTATGGGATGAAAAACGTATTTCAATTACTAGTCGCGCTCTTTTTTATAGGGCCTCATGCCTTATTGGCCGATGTGAGCTTAAACCCCCTTTTTTCTAATCATATGGTTATCCAACGTGAAACCATTATTCCTATATGGGGCTGGGCAGATGCTGATGAGATTGTTACCGTGGAAACCAGTTGGGGAGCATCAGCACAAGTGATAACAAATCAAGATGGCACGTGGCGCGCAAACATACAGACACCTAGAGCTGGTGGGCCACATCAAATTATAGTGTTTTCAAAAAATAGAATTGAAATAAACGATGTGCTTTCTGGGGACGTTTGGTTGTGCACAGGACAATCTAATATGGATTTTGCTATGGAGAAGTTTGTAAACGACTCCAGGGATCCTCAGCACCAACCCTTAGTGGAGTATATTCGGCATGAGGTTGCCACGGCACAAGACGATTGGATTCGCCATATAGAAGTACCGCAGACCACCTCGTTATTCGAGAAGAAATTTAACTTTAAAGCAAATTGGCGTAGTGTGAATCCTGAACAGATTGGTAAAATAACTGCGACAGGGTATTTTTTTGCTAAAGAACTTCGTAAGCACTTAAATGTACCTATTGGATTACTAGAATGTTCCTGGGGCGGTACGCGTGTTCAGCCATGGATTTCAGAGGCGGCTTATTTCGAAGATGAAAATATGAAGGCATATTTTGAAGCGAGTAGAGCAGGCTCTAGGGCTACAATCGAAAAAATGGATGCTCCGGGCTATGTCGATAAAGCTTATCAAAAGGAATTGGCAAAATGGGAAAAGAAAGGCGGTAAAGGGAAAAAACCTAAACCGGCTACACATCCTACAGAAAACATGCAATTGCCTGCAACGCTGCATAACGGTATGATTTCGGCTATTGTACCTTTTGCTATAAAAGGAGCGATATGGTATCAAGGAGAAAGTAATGCGGTGTATATGGCAAATGAGTATGAACATTATTTTTCTACGATGATAACCAGCTGGAGAAAGGAATGGAATCAAGGAGATTTTTCATTTTATTGGGCACAATTAGCATCTTGTAAACGTGGAAATGATGAGGCGGATAAGGGATGGGCTACTGTTAACGATCAACTTCGTAGAACCTTAAAATTACCGCATACAGGAATGGCAGTTTTACATGATATTGGTGAAGCCAAAGACATCCATCCACATAACAAGATGGATGCAGGAAAACGATTGGCTTTTTGGGCTTTACAAAAGGATTACAACTTAAATATTGATGTAGTAAGTGGGCCTCTATATAAACAGCAGGAGGTGAAAGGAAATAAAATGCAAATTGAATTTGATGAAGTAGGTACGGGGCTAATGGTTGGGAATAAACATTTATTAGAGGCTACTGTTAAGGTTAATGAACCCTTAAAAAGTTTCGAGATTGTTGGGCAAGATGGGAAGTGGTTGCCAGCTGAAGCTAAAATAATTTCTAATTCTAAAATAGAAGTTTGGAGCGCATCGGTGCCAAATCCAGTAAACGTAAGGTATGCTTGGTCTGGAACACCAGATGGAGCAAATTTGTATAATAATGAAGGCTTGCCTGCCGCTGTTTTTACAACTGAAAATTAATATTAGATATGAAAAAAAGACCCCATGTTAAGTTCCAAATTAAATATTTGGTTTTAGGAGTTGTGTTTTGGTCTATGAATGTGCTTTTTGCCCAAAACGTAGACTTAATTTATACAACTGCTACCCAGCGTTGGGTACAGCCGAAAAAGTTTTTACAAAAAGACACTAAAAATGCAACAGCAAATATTACCGTTTATACCGATAGCCTATTGCAAAAAGTAGCGGGTATAGGAGGTGCTTTTAATGAATTGGGCTGGGATGCCATCCAGTCTCTAGACGAAAAAGGAACTCAAGAGGTTATAGAAGCCTTGTTTTCCAAAGACGGATGTAATTTTTCTATGTGCCGTATTCCTATGGGAGCTTCAGATTATTCTTTAAGTTATTATACGAGTAATGATGTTCCAGGCGATTTTGGTATGCGTGATTTTAATATCGATAGAGATAAATATATTCTCATTCCTTACATAAAAGCAGCTTTAAAAGCACGGCCCGATTTGAAAGTTTGGGCTTCTCCTTGGACGCCTCCTGCATGGATGAAAGTAAATGAACATTATGCGATGAGAAGTGGTAATTTTGAAAATGCTATTGAAGGCAATCAAATGGATCTTGGTGCTGAAATCAATAATAACGCTACAGCTTTTAAAATGCAAGAACGTTATTTAAAGGCATATGCCTTATACTTTTCAAAATTCGTACAGTCTTACGCTAAAGCGGGGATTCCTTTGTTCGCCATCATGCCTCAAAACGAGATCGCTTTTCAACCAAATTGGCCAAGTTGTACGTGGAGACCAGAAGATATGGCTTATTTTATCGATGGTTATCTTGGCCCTCAGTTTGAAACCGATAAATTAGATACGGAAATCTGGTTGGGCACCGTCAATTCAAGCGACCCAAATTATGTAAAAACCATTTTAGAGTATAAATCTACTGCTAAATACATTTCAGGTGTTGGATTTCAATGGGGAGGTGCAAAATCAATCCCAACTGTTCATAAAGCTTTTCCAGATTTAAAGTTAATGCAAACAGAAAACAAGTGTGGTGAACATGAAAACGACTGGACTTCGGTGGAAAGGTCATGGAACGATTTAGTGCATTACTTCAATAATGGGACTGGATCTTATATGTATTGGAATATGGTTCTGGACGAAACCGGGAAAAGCGCTTGGGGATGGCCGCAAAACTCTATGGTGGTAATTGATAAGAACTCAAAATCTATAAAATATACAGACGAGTTTTATTTGTTTAAACACGTATCCCATTTTGTGCAGCCTGGAGACCATTATTTAAAATCTTCAAAAGGAAAAAACCATTTGGCTTTTAAACTTAAAGATAATCGTATTATGGTTTTGGTGTATAATCCAGAAGATGTGGATACCGTACTTAATATTACAATAGATAAGGAGCCTATAACGGTTAAAGTAGCAGCAAAATCTATTAATACAGTAATTGTGGGATAGTGAATGCATAAGCACGGCCGAGCTTTAAAATAACCAATGTTGATATGAAGAGTTTTTTTAGTTTTTACTTGAAAAAATTATGTTTTGCAATGTGTTTAATGGTGTTTATCCATTCAAACGCCCAACTGGTAGACCGTATAGATTGGTCGAAATTTTTAGGACAGCATGATTTGGTCTGGGAAGAAATTCCCATGCAATGGAATGAAGGTGCCTTTACGGGAAACGGACAAGTAGGTATGATGATTTATGCTACGATGAAAGAAAATCGTATAGACTTTCACATGGGGAGACAGGATGTTACAGATCATAGAGGAGCGCCTAATAAAAAAACATCTATGGGGGTAAAAGGCACCGATTTGTACGATTTTTCTAGATTAGATGTTGGACGAATGGCGTTGTTTCCTGTAGGTAAAATTAAATCGGCTTCTATTCGACAAGACTTATGGAATGCAGAGGTGCGAGGCGTTATTTATACCGATTTAGGTGAGATTTCTTTTAGAGCATATACGCCCTACGATAGAATGATGAACGTTATAGAAGTGAGTTCTACCGAAAAAAAGAATTCAAAAGCGCTTGATTATAAATGGCAATGGTTAGCTGGCAACCCCATAACACCTAGAGTTTACGCTAAACCAGACCATCCTACTACCTTAGCTTATGTTCCCAACCCAAAACCCGTAATAACAACCGATAATGGGGTGTCCATATGTACACAAGCGTTATTGGCAGGAGGCGATTATGCTACAGCTTGGGCCGAGCGAAAATTGAAAAACAGAGAATCTACTTTATATGTGGCTATTGCCAATGAGGTGCCTGCAGCAAATGTTTCAGCTAAAGTTGCGGTTAAAACGGTAAAAGAGGCTATGGCCTCTAAAACAAAAACAATCGAAAGTTCTCATAGAGAGTGGTGGCATCAGTATTATAAAAAGTCGTTTATAACCATGCCCGACACTAAAATGGAATCATTTTACTGGATTCAGATTTATAAAATGGCAGCCAGTTCTCGTGCCGATGGTCCTGCTCTAGATTTAATGGGGCCTTTTTATAAGAATACCGGTTGGCCAAGTTTATGGTGGAACCTAAATGTGCAATTAACGTATTGGCCATTTAATACCAGTAACCATTTGGATATCGCCCAAAACTTTATCCACTTAATAGATACGCATTTCGACTATATGGTGGCGCATAAAAGCGGTAGTAATTTAGGGGATTTTGCTTGGGCCACACATAATTATTGGTTGTATTTTAAATATAAAGGTGATGAGGAAGCCATTCAAAACAAATGGGTGCCAAAAGCAATAAAAATTTTGGAAAAGTATGAGGCTAAAATGCTCCGAAATGACAAAGGTCAAATAGAGTTAAAACCCATGGGGTCTCCTGAATATTTGGGCTTTAAATCTTTTAAAAACACCAATTATAACCTGGCCATTTTACGATGGCTTTTAAATGGATTGATTGATTCTAATGTGAAATTCAATACGAATCAAGAAGGGGTTATCAGATGGAAACAAACTTTAAGGGATTTAATTGACTACCCTGTAGACGAGCACGGCCTTATGATTGGAAGTGACCAATCTGTGGATATGTCCCATAGGCATTATTCTCACTTACTCGCCTTATACCCTTTGTTTCAATTAAATCCCGATAATCCTAAGGATCGGGCATTGGTTGAGAAATCCGTGGTGCATTGGCATAAAATAGAGAACGGCAGTAAACTAGGAGGTTATGCCTATACAGGAGCTGCGTCTTTATATGCAGCACTAAGTAAAGGTAATGAAGCGAACAAGTTGTTGCAGCGTTTTTTAGCGGGAGATATTGGAAGAGCTCTATTATTGCCCAATACATTTTATATGGAAGGAAATGGATTAAACCCTGTTATTGAAACGCCTTTAAGTGCTGCAGCGTCCATTATGGAATTGCAATTACAAAGCTGGGGAGATAAAATACGTGTGTTTCCTGCCGTACCAGATTCATGGCAAGAAGCTTCCTTTCAAGACCTAAGAGCGCAGGGCGGTTTCCTAGTTAGTGCTAGTAGGCGTGAAGGAAAAACCGAGTGGGTAGCTATAAAAAGTGTGTCTGGCCAACCCTGTGTTTTAAAAGTTGCAGATTGGACGCATGCCATTCAAATTAGTAAAGGGAGAGAAGTCAGTATAGTTAAAAACTCAGAACATGATTTTGTTATTGATTTGAAAAAAGGAGAATCTATATGGATTGCCCCTAAAAAAATTAGGCAAGCAGAAGTTATGTACATAACACATTTAGAATCGGAAATAAACCAGTACGGCGTAAAAAAAGGAAGGAATTATAGTGAAATAATGGAATATGAAGTTCCTGATTATAAATATTAAATTAAATGCTATTAAAAAGTTAAATATGAGCGTAATGAAAAATATAATTTTCAGTTTGGTTTTCGGAAGTGCTTTAATGGTTAGTGCACAAAAAAACATCAACATCGATGTGCAAAAACAAGGCGAGCCCTTTGATCATTATTGGAGTAAAATGGTGGGTGCTGGTCGGGCAAACGAAGGCTTGAGAGCGGGTTGGTTAGAGCAATTACAGGATGTGCAAGAACATTGCGGATTTGAATATGTGCGCTTTCATGGGTTGTTTCATGACGATATGTTCCCCATTGTAGAAGAAAGAGGAAAGCTACTTTATAATTGGCAGTATATCGACGATTTGTTCGATAGAATGTTAGACTTAAATGTTAAGCCTTTTGTAGAGTTGGCCTTTTTACCATCAAGTATGGCCGCAGAAAATTCTAAAACTGTTTTCTGGTGGAAAGCTAATATTACACCAGATGAAAGCAAGTTTGGCGAGTGGCACAATTTGGTAAAAGCTTTTACGCAGCATTGTGTAGATCGTTATGGTATCGACGAAGTTCGCACCTGGTATTTCGAAGTTTGGAATGAACCTAATTTGTATCCGTTGTTTTGGGATGGTACGAAGTCTCAGTATTTTGAGCTTTATAAACAATCAGCAATGGCCGTTAAATCGGTAGATAGCCAACTTAAAATTGGGGGGCCATCAACTAGTAATTTTGTGCCCGATACGCGTTTTGATGGAGAAACGACAGATGATGAAGCTTCGGAAGCTGTTTTTAATACCAACGACATTAATAGTTTACAATGGAAAGGGGTCTGGATCGAAGATTTTTTAAAATATTGTAAGGCAGAGGGTTTACCCGTCGATTTTGTAAGTACACATCCTTATCCTACAGATTATGCCTTTAATCCAGAAACAGGAAAAGGAAAGGGCCTTACACGACATGTGCAATCTGTTAAAGAAGATTTAGAATGGTTAAACCGCACTATTGCAAAAAGCGATTTTCCAGATGTAGAAATTCACCTTACCGAATGGCATACTAGTCCAAGTAGTAGAGACCCTATGCACGACAGGTTGCCTGCAGCAGCGTATATTGTAAAATCGAATTTAGATTGTATTGGCTTAACCAATTCATTAGCGTTATGGACGTTTACTGATATTTTTGAGGAAAAAGGTGGTGCTGCAAGTATCTTTCATGGTGGTTTTGGTATGATTAATTTTCAAGGATTGAAAAAACCTTCTTATCACGCTTACAGAATGCTGCACCAATTAGGGAATCAAAAATTATATAAAGATGATTACTTATTTGTTAGTAAAGATTCTGAAACAGATAATGTTGTGGCTTTAGCGTATAATTATCCTAAAGAATATGAAAATGCAGTGCCTTCAGGAAGCGATAAACGCGAAACGGGAACATCCAAAAAGCTTAATTTTTCATTAAAAGGATTAAAGGCAGGAAGTAATTTTGTTATTGAAATCTTAGATAAAGACCATGGAAATATCCATAACTTTTGGGAAGCTATGGGCAAACCAGAACCACCAACCCGTGAGGAAATTAAAGTCATGAAAGCTTATGCCAATACCATGAAAACAGAATATGTTAAGGCAGATAAAAATGGCGAACTAAACATTAATCACAACATAGCACCGTGGAGTTTGGTCTTAATAAAACAAATTAATTAAAAGAGAAACCATGATACAAAGTAAAAAATCATCCATATTAATCGCATTAGTATTCTCAATAATGCTGTTTAATTCCTGTAAAAATAATATTCAAACTATAACTATAAATGGCGCTCCAATGGAAGCGACTTTAATTTATGAGGATAATTTCGATAAAGGCTTAAATAACTGGCAAGTAGAACAAGCGGCTGGCGGAACAGTAGAAATCCATAATGATAAACTTGAAATTGATGATGCTAAAGGCTGTACCATTTGGCTTAAAGAAAAGTTTGAAGGCCCCATTGTCATCGAATATGATGTGTTTTTGATTCAAAAAGGAGGGCCTAATGATAGGGTGTCCGATTTAAATTGTTTTTGGATGGCTACCGATCCAGAGAATCCTTCAAATTTATTTGAAAATTCAGAAAAGCGCGGCGGTAAATTTTCAAATTACGATACGCTTCAATTGTATTACATGGGAGTTGGTGGAAACGATAATAAAACAACTCGTTTTAGACGTTACGTAGGAAACGGTGATAGGCCTATATTTCCTGAGCACGATTTAAGCGACGCTAAGTATATGCTGGAACCTAATACGGGCTATCATATTAGAATAGTAGCCAATGATGGTGTGATACAGTATTACAGGAACAATGAATTGTTTGTAGATTTTGAGGATTCTAATCCGTATACATCTGGGTATTTTGGGTTTAGAACGGTTAAAAATCATATGACAGTGGATAACTTCAAAGTATATCAATTGTCAAATTAAAACGGTTTAAGCCCTACGAATGTAATCAAGTTTAAATGAAGCAGTTTTTTCTTAATCATACCATTATGAAGCACTATAAAATACTATTGGTTTTTGCTTTTTCTTTTCTTTTAACAGGCATGAAAGATGGGAGAAAAAACATATATCATACCGATTGGATCGATTTTAACAAAAACGGCAAAAAAGAGATTTTTGAAGATTCTAAAGCCCCTTTAGAAGCTCGTGTTAATAATCTTCTATCATTGATGAATGTTAATGAAAAAACCTGCCAATTGGCAACACTTTACGGTTATGCCCGTGTGTTAGAGGACGAACTCCCAACAGCCGCATGGAAAGACCGTGTCTGGAAAGACGGTATTGCTAATATAGACGAGCATTTAAACACCATTTGGAATCAAGAAAAAACGCATACTGGGTATGCGTTTCCTTATAGTACCCATGCAGAAGCAATAAATAAGGTGCAGAAATGGTTTGTAGAAGAAACAAGAATGGGTATCCCTGTAGACTTTACCAATGAAGGTGTGCATGGATTATGTCACGAAAAAGCAACACCACTACCGGCGCCCATAGGAATTGGGAGCACATGGAACAAAGCTCTTGTTAGAAAAGCAGGAGAAATTGTTGGACGAGAAGCTAAGGCCTTGGGGTATACCAATGTGTATGCGCCTATTTTAGATGTAGCTCGAGACCAACGTTGGGGCCGTGTATTAGAATGCTATGGAGAGGACCCTTTTCATATTGCAGAACTGGGCAAACAAATGACCTTGGGAATACAATCTCAAGGTGTGGCCTCAACCTTAAAACATTTTGCGGTATACAGTATCCCTAAGGGCGCACGTGATGGCGATGCCAGAACAGATCCACATGTGGCACCACGCGAAATGTTTCAGCTTCATATGTATCCTTTTGAGCGGGTTATTAAAGAAGCCGCTCCTATGGGGGTTATGAGCAGTTATAATGATTATGATGGGGTGCCCATAACAGCAAGCTACTATTTTTTAACCGAATTGCTGCGCGAGAAGTATGGGTTTAACGGGTATGTGGTTTCCGATAGTGAAGCCGTAGAGTATGTTTCAGAAAAGCATAGGGTAGCAAAAGATTATAAAGAGGCTGTCCGGCAAGTTGTAGAGGCAGGCTTAAACGTACGAACCACATTTAGAACTCCAGAATCGTTTATTGAACCTTTACGCGAATTGATAAATGAAGGGAAAATTTCGATGAAAACCATAGACTCTAGAGTTGCCGATGTTTTGCGTGTAAAATTTAGACTAGGGCTTTTTGATAGTCCTTATGTACGTAATCCTAAAGCTGCTGACAAATTGGTGCATACCGCCGATGATGAGGCTTTTTCAAAGCAAATTAATCGGGAATCTTTGGTGCTTCTTAAAAATGAAAACAATTTATTGCCCCTAGATATTAATAAAACGAAGAAAATTCTGGTAACTGGGCCTTTGGCAGACGAAGTTAGTTTTACATATAGCAGATATGGACCCGCTTTTAATCCATCAGTCTCAGTTTTTGAAGGTGTTAAAAAATATGCAGGAAATAAAGCCGATGTACGCTTTGTAAAAGGCTGTGATATTGTTGATCCTGATTGGCCAGGCAGTGAAATTATACCAGTACCGTTATCTGTGCAGGAACAGAAGGATATTGCTGCTGCTGTTGTTCAAGCCCAACAATCTGATATCATTATTGCCGTTGTAGGTGAAGACGAAAAGCGGGTTGGTGAAACGAAATCGAGAACCAGTTTAGGACTTCCCGGAAGGCAATCACAGCTAGTTCAAGCACTTTACGCAACCGGTAAACCAGTGGTTTTAGTTCTAATTAACGGACAACCACTTACTATAAATTGGGAAAATAAATTCTTGCCAGCTATTTTAGAGGCTTGGTTCCCTAGTACAGCAGCAGGAGAGGTTATTGCAGAAACCTTGTTTGGTGATTATAATCCAGGAGGCAAATTATCGGTTACTTTTCCTAAAACGGTTGGACAAATCCCTTTAAATTTCCCTTATAAACCGGGGTCGCAAGCGGGCCAGCCAGGGGCTGGGCCAAATGGTTACGGAAACACACGTGTTTTAGGTTCGTTATACCCTTTTGGGTATGGATTGAGCTACACAACTTTTGAATATAGTGATTTAAAAGTTACACCCAATTTGTTAAAGTCGCAAGCAAATGTTCAGGTGTCTTTTAAAATAAAAAATACGGGAATGCGGGCAGGCGATGAGGTTGTTCAGTTGTACGTTAAAGATTTAGTAAGTAGTGTCACCACTTACGAATCTATATTACGAGGCTTCGAGCGGGTTCATTTAAAGCCTAATGAAATTAAAACAATCCATTTTACATTACAGCCAGAGGATTTGACTATTTTAGATAAGAATATGAATTGGACTGTAGAACCGGGCGATTTTGATGTTATGATTGGAAGTTCTTCCGTAGATATCAAGTTAAAAGACAGCTTTACCGTGCAGTGAGTAAACAGATAATTGCTTTTCAAGTATTAGATTTTAGCATAGGGCAAAAAAAGTATTGTTCTTGGCTAAATATTAGGAAGATTACATGATTCATTTCTGTTAGTATTGTAAAATAGTATAAATTTATAAAGAGTAATGACCACACATCAAAAAGTATTAAAGATACACGCTAAGGATAATGTCATAGTTGCCTTAACCGATTTAAAGAAAGGAGAACAAATACTACATGACAATCACGTTTTTGATATCCAGAATGATATTTCCGCAAAGCATAAGTTTGTAACAGAGGACTTAAGTTTGGGAGATTCCGTATATATGTATGGTGTTTTGGTTGGTAAAGCTAAGAAATCGATTGCGAAAGGTGATCTTATAAGTACGTCCAACCTAGTTCATGATACAGAAGCCTATGGTGTAAAAGGTTCCGATAAGCAAGAGGCTTGGCAAGCACCTGATATTTCAAGTTTTGTAAATAGAACTTTTGAGGGCTACCATAGGGCCGATGGTAAAGTGGGTACAGAAAATAACTGGTTGGTTATTCCCTTGGTATTTTGTCAAAATAGAAATGTAGAAGTATTAAAAGAAGCTTTAGTTGAAAAATTGGGTTATGGCAAAAAGCAACATTTAGGATTAAATGTAGAAGGTTTAATCAGCGATTATACATCAGGTGTTTCTGCAGAAATGATTTTACAAAAAAACATATTAAGAGAGGGAGAGGAGAGCTCTAAAAATCCACTTTTCCCAAATGTGGATGGCGTAAAGTTCTTAACTCATGATGGAGGTTGTGGTGGTGCTACATCAGACTCGGTTGCGTTATGCAATTTATTGGCAGGTTATATAAACAATCCTAATGTAGCGGGAGCTACTGTTTTAAGTTTGGGCTGCCAACATGCTCAAGCAAGTATTTTACAAGATGCACTTTTAAAAATGTCGCCAAACGTTCAAAAACCTGTTTATGTTTTAGAGCAACAGCAAAGTGTTTCAGAAAAAGAATTATTGGCAGAAGCTGTAAAGAAAACCTTTGTAGGTTTAATGGAGGCTAATAAAATAAAAAGAAAGCCCGCACCTTTATCAAAATTGGTTATAGGCTTAGAATGTGGTGGGTCTGATGGCTTTTCGGGTATTTCAGCAAATCCCGCATTAGGGTATGTTTCCGACTTAATTGTCGGTTTAGGCGGCGCTACCGTATTGTCTGAATTCCCAGAACTTAATGGCGTAGAGCAGGAACTGATTAACAGGTGTACTAGTCCAGAGAAGGCTAAAAAGTTTTCACATATCATGTCTACATACAATTCTAAGGCAGAAGCTTTAGGTGCAGCATTTTCCATGAATCCTTCACCGGGAAATATTAAAGATGGTTTAATTACCGATGCTATAAAATCGGCAGGAGCCGCTAAAAAAGGAGGGAGTTCGCCAGTTGAGGATGTGTTAGACTATACAGAGCAGGTGGTGAAACCTGGCTTGAGTTTATTGTGTACACCAGGAAACGACGTGGAATCTACAACAGGATTGGCAGGTTCTGGCTGTAATATTATATTATTTACAACAGGGTTGGGTACACCAACAGGCAACCCTATTACACCCGTTATAAAAGTATCGTCTAATACTAAATTATTCAATAAAATGAACGACATTATCGATTTTAATGCTGGAGCTATTATTGAAGGAGCTAAAACAATTCCAGAAACAGGAGTAACTTTATTAGACTATATCATTGAGGTGGCTAGTGGTAAACAGACCAAGGCAAGGCAGCTAAGACAAGACGATTTTATTCCATGGAAACGAGGGATGTCTTTATAATGAACATTGAACACAATAAAATAATTGATTTAAAATGACAAAATTTAGCTTAAAAAACAAAGTAGCCTTAGTAACAGGAGGAGGTAGTGGAATTGGAAAAGCAATATCCTTAACCTTTGCTAAACAAGGTGCCAAAGTGCATATATTAGATTTTAATTTAGACGCGGCTAAAGAAACCGTTAATGATATTATAGCCCTTGGAGGTGCTTCGGAAGCACATCAATGTGATGTTTCAAATCAAAGTAACGTAAATAGTATTATCAACACGATTACGCAAAAAGATGGCATTCACATCCTTATAAACAATGCAGGGATTGCTCATGTTGGGAATGTTGAAGCGGTGGAAGAAGCCGATTTAGATAGGTTGTATAATGTAAACATAAAAGGACTTTATAACTGTATAAAAGCCTGTATCCCCAGTTTAAAAGCTAGTGGAGGTGGCGTTATTTTAAATTTGGCATCTATCGCATCGTCAGTGGGTATCAATAATAGATTTGCTTATTCTATGACTAAAGGTGCGGTTTTAACCATGACTTATTCTATTGCAAAAGATTATGTGGCCGATGGTATTCGTTGTAATTGCATGTCGCCTGCTAGGGTGCATACACCATTTGTAGATGGTTTTATTACAAAAAACTATCCTGGGAAAGAGGAGGAGATGTTCGAGAACCTATCCAAAACACAGCCTATTGGACGTATGGGGAAACCACAGGAAATAGCCGATTTGGCTTTGTTCCTTTGTTCCGATGAAGCTAGTTTCATTACAGGATCAAACTATGCCATCGATGGCGGTTTTGTAACATTAAATGGAAACTAATTAAAACAAGAGAAAACACGTCCAAATACAATTTGATTCAAACGTTAAACGTGTTTTAATGTAAAAGAATAAACAAATAAAATAAATAAAAAATGAAATTAATAAGATTTGGAGCCTTAGGCCATGAAAAACCAGGCGTGCAATTGGCAGATGGAACAAGATTGGATGTTTCTGCATTTGGTACAGATTACAACGAAGATTTTTTTGGCAACGAAGGCATTGAAAAATTAAGTGCTTGGTTAGAAAAAAACCAATCCAGTTGCCCTAAAGTAGAGGGTCATGTACGGTTAGGAGTGCCGTTAACAAGACCTTCTAAATTAGTATGTGTAGGCTTGAACTATGCACAACACGCTGCAGAGGCAGGTATGGAAATACCAAAAGAACCCGTGCTGTTTTTTAAATCTACCACGGCTCTTGTTGGACCTAATGATGATGTTATTATTCCAAAAGGAAGTGAAAAAACCGATTGGGAAGTAGAGTTGGCTATTGTTATAGGGAAAAAGGCCTCTTATGTTGAAGAAGCTGATGCTTTTGACCATATTGCGGGTTATGTTTTGCATAATGACGTGAGTGAGCGTGCTTTTCAAATTGAGCGTTCAGGACAATGGTGTAAAGGTAAAGGGTGTGATACTTTCGCTCCTGTAGGGCCTTTTATTGCTACAAAAGATGAAATTAAAGATCCTAATAATTTAAACTTATGGTTAAAGCTGAATGGTAAAACCATGCAAGATAGCTCTACATCAGATTTTATTTTTAACGTGCAGCATGTGGTAAGCCATATTAGTCAGTTTATGACCTTATTGCCTGGTGATATTATATCTACAGGTACTCCATTTGGCGTTGGCCTTGGGTTAACACCTCCGTTATATTTAAAAGAAGGCGATGTAATGGAATTGGGTATTGAAGGCTTAGGAGTTTCAAAACAAGTTTGTAAAAATTACCAAAAACAATAATGAAAATAGATGCCCATCAACATTTTTGGAAGTATAATCCTGCTAGAGACGGTTGGATCGATGAGTCTATGAAGGATATTAGAAAGGATTTTCTTCCTAAAGACCTTAAACCTATACTAGACGCCAATAATGTTGATGGATGTATCGCCGTTCAAGCAGATCAGTCTGAAGAAGAAACCTCGTTTCTGTTGCAATGTGCTCAAAATAACCCCTTTATTAAAGGCGTTGTAGGTTGGGTAGATTTACGGGCAGATAATGTGGAAGAACGATTAGCGTACTTTTCTAAAGACACAAACTTTAAAGGCGTTAGGCATATCGTTCAAGCGGAGAGCGATCCCGAATTTATGTTGAAACCGAATTTTTTAAACGGTATCCAAAAATTAGTGCCACTTGGGTTAACCTATGATATTTTAATTCATCAAAATCAGTTAAAGCAAGCGATAGCCTTGGTAGATAAGTTTCCTGATCAAAAATTTATTTTAGACCATATTGCAAAACCTAATATATCTAAAGGAGTCGATACAGAATGGGGAAATAACATTAAAGCATTGGCGGCTTATCAAAATGTATCCTGTAAAGTTTCAGGCTTAATTACCGAAACCGAAAATAATCAATGGGAAGAATCTGTCTTTACCCCTTTTTTAGACACTGTAGTTAATGCTTTTGGCACTAATAGACTGCTTTTTGGTTCAGATTGGCCTGTTTGTTTGCTTGCAGGAAACTATCAAGAGGTCTTAAACATAATTATGAATTATTTTAATGGTTTTACTGAAGAAGATAAAAAAATGCTAATGGGAGGAAACGCTACAAGGGTATATAATATAAACATATAAGTATTATTAGAAATGGATTTACAGTTACAGAATAAAGTCATAATAGTTACAGGAGGTTCCAAAGGTATTGGCTTAGGGGTCGTGGAGTCCTTATTAAAAGAAGATGCCATTCCGGTAATTGTTACCAGAAATGAGGCAAGTGTCTTAAAAGTTGTTGAGGCATTAAAAAAGAAGGGTAAGGACGTGTTTTATACTTTGGCAGAACTTACCGATCCAGAGCAATGCGAAAATGCCGTAAAATCAGTAATTGATAAATACGGACGTATTGATGGGCTTGTTAACAATGCAGGAGTTAATGATGGCGTAGGTTTAGAAAGTGGCAATTATCAAGGATTCATGGAATCTTTAAAACGAAATGTGGTGCATTATTATCTTATGGCACATTATGCGTTGCCCGAGCTTAAAAAAAGTAAGGGAGCTATTGTGAACATTGGATCTAAAACAGCTGATACAGGACAAGGGGGAACCTCAGGCTATGCTGCCTCCAATGGCGGACGTAATGCCCTAACAAGAGAGTGGGCCTTAGAGTTACTGCCATACGCTATACGTGTTAATGCCGTCATTGTTGCAGAATGTGATACCCCACAATATGATAATTGGATTAAAACGTTTTCAAACCCAGAAGACACATTAGCCAATATTACTAAAAACATCCCTTTAGGAAAAAGAATGACAACTATTGAGGAAATTGGAGATACAGTCGTTTTTTTATTATCGAATAAGTCTAGCCACACCACAGGCCAGTTACTTTACGTAGATGGCGGCTATACCCATTTAGATAGGGCTTTAGAATAAATAAATAAAAAAAAACAACTAAAACGAACTAGCATTATATGAATACCACTCAAAAAAC
Organism: Mariniflexile ostreae; assembly: GCF_042427585.1. NCBI lineage: Bacteria > Pseudomonadati > Bacteroidota > Flavobacteriia > Flavobacteriales > Flavobacteriaceae > Mariniflexile > Mariniflexile ostreae. The sequence goes on from NZ_JBHMFC010000019.1 coordinate 36,552, forward strand.
GCCTGTAGTATCAAAAAAGGTACTCATCCCTTTTATTTTAGTAACCTCCTTATTTGCGCTTTGGGGATTTGCTAATGCCGTAACAGATCCCATGGTGCAAGCTTTTAAAAAAGTGTTGGAACTCTCTAATTCTGAAGCAGCTTGGGTGCAAATGGCATTTTATGGGGGCTATTTTTGTATGGCTTTGCCGGCAGCCTTGTTCATGAGAAAGTATTCCTATAAAGTTGGGATTTTAATTGGTCTCGGACTATATGCTACAGGTGCTTTGTTGTTTTTTCCAGCAGCCCAGTCCGAAAGTTTTCTGTTTTTCTGTCTTGGTCTGTACGTTTTAACCTTTGGTTTAGCTTTTTTAGAAACCGCGGCGAACCCTTATGTTTTAGCAATGGGGGCTAAAGAAACTGCTACTCAGCGTTTAAATTTAGCACAGGCTTTTAATCCGTTAGGTTTAATAATTGGTTTGGTTGTTGCACAGCAGTTTGTTATAAAGAATTTAAAATCGGATGGTATAACAGATTTTAGTGCTTTAGACGAAGCTTCAAAAATGGCCATTAAAACAGCCGATTTAATGGCTATTCGCGACCCATACGTGATTTTAGGATTGGTTATACTTGTCGTTTTTGTTTTGTTTTTGGTTAGTAAAATGCCACAAAGTAAAGATGAAGGGGGGATGCCCAGCATTGGAGACACGTTTGCGAGTTTAACTAAAAATAGAAAATACGTTTTTGGTGTTTTGGCACAGATTCTATATGTGGGTGCTCAAATTATGTGTTGGACGTATATTTATCAATATTCAGAAGCCATGGGTATGGATGGTGTTACCGCTGGTTACTATCAATTAGTTGCTTTTATTTTATTTGCTGTTGGACGAGCTTTTGGAACACTCTTATTGCGTTTTCTAAGCTCAGGGAAATTATTGATGTACTTTGCTCTTGCGTCTATAGTGCTTTGCTTTGGAACGATGTTTGTTCAAGGCGTTTTTGGGCTATATTGCCTGGTGGCAATTTCATTTTTTATGTCTTTAATGTTTCCCACTATTTATGGTATTGCTTTAGGAGGCTTAACTGAAGAGCAATCTAAAGTGGGGTCTGCAGGTTTGGTTATGGCTATTGTAGGGGGTGCTTTAATGCCCAAGCTTCAAGGCATTATTATAGATGCTGGTGGTCATGGCGTAGCAGATATAAAAATTATGGGGGTTCCCGAGGTTAATTTCTCATTCATTTTACCCTTATTTTGTTTTATTTTTATCGCTTGGTATGGGTTAAAAGTCTTTAAAAAATATGAGATAACTCAAAAGGTTTTACAAAATACATAATAAAATGAAAAATTTAAAACGGTATGGTTTAACCTTAGATTTGGTTAATGATCAAGATAGTATTGCAGAATATAAAAAATATCACGAACAGATTTGGCCTGAAATTACAAAAAGCCTTTTCGATGCAGGTATTGAAAATGCCGAAATCTATTGTGTAGGCAATCGGCTGTTTATGATCCTAGAGGTAAATGATTCCTTTTCTTTTGAAAAGAAATCAGATATGGATGCTAAAAACCCTAAGGTTCAAGAATGGGAAGCCTTAATGTGGAAGTATCAACAAGCTCTTCCTATAGCAAAAGAAGGTGAAAAATGGGTGCTAATGGATAGGATTTATCAATTAAACCCACAATAAATTTAAAGATGAATATGTGTTGTGGCTAATAAACCAGTACCTTAAGGCTTAACTTGTATGTGTTTTAGCATAGCTATCATTTAAAGAAAGGTAACCTATTATAGCGACTCGAATCTAGGATATGCTTGCATTAGGGACGCATTGTTTTAAACTTTTTTTTCAGAAAGTTTAAAACGTGTTGTATGCTCTATATTTCTTAATAAACCATCGGTTTCATACAGGTAGGTTTTCAAAACATTCTCCAAATACATTTTTACAATCTTTATTCTTTTAAGGCCGTATTGTTTTTATCGTGCTATAATTTATACGTATTATGTAGCGGTATTAAAAAGCCCATATGCTTTATTTAATAGGCCTTATATTTGTAAATCTTTTACATTAAAATAGAGTCTTATGAGTAAGTATAAATGTGTGATTTTTGATTGTGATGGTGTGCTGGTCGATAGCGAACCGATAAGTATTGGAATACTGGTAGATATGGCAAACATGTATGGTGCGAATATCGACTTGGATTACGGTATGAAGCATTTTAAGGGAAGCTTTATGAGTGCATGCGAAGCTAAGCTCATAGAGCTTACAAAGGGTAAACTACCTGATACTTTTCAAGCAGATTATAGAGAAAAAAGCTTTAAGGCCTTTAAGGAACACATGCAACCTATTGAAGGAATAGTAGAGGTTTTAGAGCGTATAAACCTTCCGTTTTGCGTGGCTTCAAGTGGGCCAGAAAGTAAAATTAAACTTAATTTAGAACTTACGGGCCTGTTGCCTTTTTTTGAAACTAAGATTTTTAGCTGTTACACCATTCAAAAATGGAAACCAGACCCAGCAGTATTTCTTTGGGCGGCAAAAACAATGGGTTTTAAGCCAGAGGAGTGCTTGGTTATCGAAGATAGCATATCGGGGGTAAGAGCTGCAAAAGCTGGAGGTTTTGATGTTTTTGGATTTACAGCCCACGATTATAATAATGAATTAAAGCCTGAAGCGACCGATACGTTTAATAGTATGGAGAAGCTTTTAGGGATGTTGTAGTTTTTAAGATGCTTTTATTTTTTATACAAAACAATCTCTTATTTTTGCCTTAATGAAAAGCAAATTTATAGACTTTATTCCGCATGAAGCGATGCCTCAGGTTTTAAAACTTTTAAACCATGATAATTTAACGGTCAAAATAAAAAATGAGCGTAAAACTAGGCATGGGGACTATCGTAAACTACCTAATGATAAGCACCAGATAACGATTAATTCCAATTTGAATAAGTACCGATTTTTAATCACCCTTATACACGAAATAGCACACTTCGAGGCCTATAGAACTTATGGGAAGTTTATAAAACCTCATGGTCTAGAGTGGAAAAAGACCTTTCAGCATTTGATGTTTCCTTTTTTAAATCCAGCCATATTTCCAAACGATATATTGCCGCTTTTAGCACGTCATTTTAAAAATCCGAAGGCTAGTAGTGATACCGATGTGGCTTTGGCTTTGGCTTTAAAACAGTTTGACCCTGCTAATAATAAAAATTATATATTTGAAGTTCCATTAGGAGGTACTTTCAAACTTTATAATGGGAGAGTTTTCAAAATGGGAAAAAAACGTGTAAAACGTTTTGAGTGTGTAGAAATTGGGTCTGGAAAACTGTATCTTTTCAATCCCAATGCCGAGGTGGAGTTGTTATGAATTTTTGGAAAGACATTTTATAGAACAACTAAAATAAAAATAATGAATAAAAGTTATTACGCTATATTAATGGCTGGTGGTGTGGGGTCTAGGTTTTGGCCAATAAGTACCGAAGGTTTTCCTAAACAGTTTCACGATATGTTGGGTACTGGAGATACGCTTATCCAAAAAACGTTTCAAAGGCTTACTAAACTAATTCCAAAAGAAAACATTTTTATTTTAACCAATGCGCGTTATAGTGATTTAGTATTTGAGCAACTACCTGAAATAACAAAACGTCAAGTGGTTTTAGAACCCGCCATGCGTAATACAGCACCTTGTATTTTATATGCATCTTTAAAAATACAAAAAGAAAATCCAGATGCATTAATGCTTGTAGCGCCTAGCGACCATTGGATAGAAGACGAAACCTTGTTTACAAAAAATGTACAGCAAGCTTTTGATTTTTGTAAAAAAAACAATGCTTTAATGACCTTGGGAATAACACCTACTTTTCCAAATACGGGCTATGGTTATATTGAATATGATCGCTTGGAAACAGAGGAAAGCCAAAATCAAGAGGTAAAAGAGGTAAAGCAATTTAGGGAAAAACCAGACTACGAAACAGCGAAAGCATTTATTTCTAAAGGCAATTTTCTATGGAATGCCGGTATTTTTATTTGGAGTGCTAATGATGTAATTGAGGCTTTTCAAAAGAAGCAACCCAAATTATACAAACTGTTTGAGTCGGGAATTTCCGTTTATAATACAGATAAAGAGACAGATTTTATCCAAAGCCATTATGAACAAGCAGAAAATATTTCTGTAGATTATGCCATTATGGAGACTTCGGACAACGTATATGTTATTGCGGCCGAATTTGATTGGAACGACCTTGGTACCTGGGGAAGCTTATACGATAAACTCGATAAAGATATTTCTAATAATGCCGTTGTTAACGCAAGAACACTAACAGAAGATGCTTCTGGCAATATGATTCGCACCAAAAAAGATAAAATAGTAGTTATAGATGGTTTGCAAGATTATATTATAGTAGATAAAGATGAAGTATTATTAATTTTCCCAAAATCAAAAGAACAAGACATAAAAAGAGTGCTTCAGAAGGTAAAAGGTGCTTTTGGAGAACATTATGGATAAAAGTTTTCGGTTTTGTAACATGGTCTAATAAATCATTAATTAAAATGAATGGAAGAGAATAAATTCAATTTTTCTGAAGATGATACCGATGGAGCTAAAGCTACAGGGAAATCCACTCAAGAAATAAAAAAGGATGCCCAAGGCTTGCTTATTAGTGTGAAAAGCTTTTTAAAGGAACTTTTAGATTTTAGAGAAGACACCGATAGAGATGCTACCATACAAGCCATAAAAAATGACATACCGTTTAAAGGGGCTACGGCATGGATTTTAGTGTTTTCTGTTTTTGTTGCTTCTATAGGGTTAAATGCCAATTCAACCGCAGTGGTTATTGGTGCGATGTTAATATCACCCTTAATGGGACCTATCTTAGGCGTAGGGCTCTCTATTGCTATTAATGATATTGACACGTTACGAAAGTCTTTGATAAACTTGGCAACCATGATTGTGCTAAGTTTAATTACGGCGTTTTTATTCTTTTGGTTATTTCCGTTAAGTGAAGATACTTCAGAACTTCTTGGAAGGGTAAAACCAGACATTCGTGATGTTTTAATTGCTTTCTTTGGTGGTTTGGCATTAATTATCGCACGTACAAAAAAAGGTACTATTGCATCGGTTATTTTTGGCGTGGCTATTGCAACGGCCTTAATGCCGCCGTTATGCACTGCGGGATATGGCCTGGCAAAAGGTAACTTCGAGTATTTTTTTGGAGCCATGTACTTATTCGTAATCAACACCATTTTTATAGGTTTGGCAACTTTTATTGTACTAAAAGTGTTAGGGTTTCCAATGCTTAAATATGCCAATTCAAAAAAACGACTTCTAATATCTAGAGCGGCCATGTTATTGGCTATTGTTGTTATGATTCCGGCTGTTTGGACTTTCTTAAATGTTTTGAGCGAGAGTAATTTTGATAGGGATGCTAAAAACTTTGTATACACAGAGCTTGAAGCGCTGCCACATAAAGAGTATTTAATTAAAAATGCCAGCTATAAATATTCTGACGATGGTAATTCATTAATCGAAATCAATACGTTTGGGCTAGATGAGATACCACAATCTACCATCGCGCTTTTGGAAGGCAGGCTGAAAAATTATAGTGCTTTAACTAAAACGACTTTGGTTTTTAATCAGAACAGATCTAAAAACTTAGACAATTTCAGGTACATGGAGGAGTTGCGTACTCGAGATTCTTTGGATCTGTTAACGCAAACCCAAAAAATTACATATCTAGAGAATAAAGTGAACCAACTCTCAAAGCTGGAACGTAATTATGTGGCTTTTGAAGAATTGACCAAAGAAGTTAGAATCAATTATGAAACTATAGAGCAGATTTCATACGCGAACGTGATTACCTCAAACTTTAAAAAAATGGATACTGTTCCTGTGTTTTCCATACGTTGGGTCGATTCGTTGGCTAAAGAAAGCACTAGAAGAAAAGACAAACAGAAATTAGAGAAATGGCTGAAGCTAAAATTTAATTTAGATACCCTTCAGGTTAAAAGGCTGAATTAAAATGCTTTAACGAACTCTTTATTCTGTTCTTAGAAGAATTTTGCACTGTATATGGTATGTTGGTAAAAAACATTAAGACACCCACGAGTTTGGATGAACTACACTTGTTTGATTTTTTTTAAATTTAACCAATTTAATTTTACGACTATACGCTTTAAAGACCTTACAATAAAGAGGGATGTGTTATATGGAAAGAATTAGTGCTTTCTGATTGTTTTAGTCGCTATTACCAGACGACGGATGCAGGTAATACGGTAAACAAAGCAGATTATTGCTCTTCTTCAATATACATTTTACGCACTTTTTTGAATAACTCCGATGAGTACACAAAATTGGTTACAGCCTCATTATCCGTTTTAAAAATAGTGTCTCTAGAGCCTTCCCAAGCTTTTAGTCCATCCTTTAAAAATACTATTTTATGACCAATTTCCATAACGGAATTCATGTCATGTGTATTTATAACGGTCGTCATTTGATATTCTTCTGTAATTTCCTGAATCAAATTATCAATTACCATTGCTGTTTTGGGGTCTAACCCCGAGTTTGGCTCATCACAAAACAAATATTTAGGTTTATTAACAATGGCACGCGCAATAGCAACTCGTTTTTGCATCCCTCCAGAAGCTTCACTAGGCATTTTATTATGATCATCTCCTAGGTTAACACGCTTTAGAACGAAATCTACACGATCCTGCATCTCGCTTTTACTTTGTTTGGTAAACATTTTTAAGGGAAACATAACGTTTTCAGAAATGGTCATTGAGTCAAATAATGCACTACCTTGAAACACCATCCCAATTTCAGAGCGTAAATCGCGTTTAGCATCTTCTGTGAGATTTACAAATTTTTTTCCTTCATATAAAATACTGCCTTGTTCATAATTAAAAAGGCCCAACAAGCATTTTAGAAATACGGTTTTTCCAGAACCACTTTGTCCAATAATAAGATTGGTTTTCCCTTTTTCAAAAGACGTAGAGATGCCTTTAAGTACTTCTATACCACCAAACGACTTGTGTAAATCTTTAACTTCTATCATTAGCTTAATAACATTTGGGTTAGTACGTAGTTTAAAAGAATAATGGCAACACTGGTCCAAACAAAGGATGTTGTACTTGCTTTACCAACCTCTAAAGCACCACCTTTCATATAAAATCCGTGATAAGACGGAATGGTTGCTAAAAGAAAAGCAAAAACAAAGGTCTTTATAAAAGCATAAATGATATGAAACGGAATAAAATCCATTTGAACCCCTGTTATATAATCCTGTAAGGATGAGAAACCTCCAAACACACAAGCGGCCATGCCTCCTAAAATGCCCAAAAACATAGCAATTGAAATAATAAAAGGGTAAAGCATAAGCGCAATAAACTTAGGGAATACCAAATAGTTTAATGCATTTATACCCATAACCTCTAAAGCATCAATCTGCTCTGTAACACGCATGGTGCCTATGCTAGACGTTATAAAAGATCCAACTTTACCGGCCATGATTATAGAAATGAAAGTAGGGGCAAACTCTAAAACAATGGATTGCCTAGTCGCAAAGCCCACCAAAGATTTTGGAATTAAAGGGTTATCAATATTTAATGCTGTTTGAATGGTAACCACGCCACCCACAAAAAAAGCAATAAAAGCCACAATACCTAATGAGCCAATTATCAAATCATCGATATCCTTAAAAATAAGTTGCTTCATTACCGACCATTTGGTGGGTTTTTGAAACATTTCTCGAATCATTAAAAAATAGGCACCAATGCTTTGAAGATAACTCATATGAAAAATTAATACTGCTAAAGTAAAAAAAGAAAAGCCAATTTAGCTATAAAATGTGGCATAAATAAATGGATCGGTTTACAGTTTTAAAAAATTGAAAGATAAAGTTAAAACCTAATGGTTAAGTACTATATTCTAATAGATTTTAACTCTAAACCAATACACGGTTTTTTTATTACAATATATTTCGAGTGAATAAAGTTTTACACCAGACGGTTTCGTTTTTATTAAACATGATGTGCTAAGGAAAGGAAATTTAGTATTTTAGATTGTCAATAATCGGTGTTTTATAATGAAATATTCTTAAATACTGATAGACCTTAGTTTATAAAAAAAGGCCTAATACCATTTAAGATATTAGACCTTTAATAGAGATGTTTTTATTTAATTAGTTGTAAAAAATATCTTTTACACTAATTAATGAACCTGCACTGTAAGATGTAACTAATATTGGGAAGCCTGATTCATCATACTCATAATCATAAGTAGATTGTGTAGTGATAGGAGTACCGCTAGTATTGTCCGTTCTAACAATTACTGTAGTATTAATAGTTTTTGGGTTGTTTTGCCCTTTTACGATAGTTGCTGGTTGACCAGTAACATTTTTCATAGAGCTTGATTTATCATCATAAACATAAACAGTTGTTGTTACGGTGTCGTTTTTGTCGTCAATAGTAGCTGTAGTAACTGTTTTAACTAAGTTGTTATCATCGTATGTATTTACGATTTTTGTATTGCTTACTGTTGGAACTCCCGCAGGGTAGGTTGTCGTTACAGCAGTTTGAGTTTTAGCTGCAGCATCGTAAGTATATTCGATGTAACTGGTTTTTGTTTCTACATTATCTGCAGATACAGAATATGTAGTTGTAGACTTGATATCTCCATTATCAAACACATATTTAGTAGAAGATTTAGTGATATCGTTTTCTTTAAATTCTATTTTACTTAAAACGTTAGATTCGTTGTAAGTGTATACACTTTTGGTTGTATTAGATCCAGAAGTTGTTTTAATCTTTGTACCGTCATAAGTGTAGTCAAGCTTTGAAATTGTTCCTTCTGGCTCAGACGTTGTAACTTCTGATTTTGGTAATTTTATACCACTATTGTTGTTACCATTGTCGTTTTGTCCATCGTCGTCAGAACTACAAGACGTTAAAGATATTAATGCAACTGTAAATAATAAAAATGTTTTTTTCATGATTAAATTTTAATTGTTGTTTATAGCCGGCAAAGGTATGTATTTTATTACGTAGAAGTTATTTTTATTATAAAAATTATTACAAATTAAAATATATGTAGTAATGGGCTTACTTACAGAGAATTAGCTGTTGTTTTGTTTCCAAATAGTAGTGTCCTATTCTAGTGTTTCGTAGATTATAACTGCAAGATTAAAACTACGATAAGCGAAAAAAGTTGTTTTTTTAATAAATCTAGTTTAGAAAATGGGTTTTAGAGGGTTTCTGGATAAGAAAAGAGATTAAAAGCAATGGGTAAGACAAAAGAGAGTATGGTTTTATGGGATGGCCCTATTATAGATGAAAGACTCCAAAATGCGTAGTTTTAATTATTTTTGCCGCTAATCTAAAATCTTGATAGCTCTTTATGGGGAGTTTTGTCTTTATAAAAAATGAATTTTATCTAATCGATACCCTAATCTAAAAACGCATGATATCCCGCTTGTTTCCTTACGGAATCATACAAAATCTTATAGGTTTTAGATTACTTTACCCTACATTAATCAGCCTTTATTAACACATCATCTATTCTTTTAGCTAAGGAAAACATTTTTTTATAAAGCACAATTTTTAAAAATTTATATGAAATCTTTTATGAAAAGTAATATTTGTAATATAATTTCTATACATTTGTAGTATTAAGACAACGTTTTAGAATTTTTCTCTTTTTTCCAAAATAAGACCATGTCCATTAGGAAGCTTTAGGCCAAGGGCTTAAATACCAATTGAGAAACGTTCAAGAAAAACAATTTTTTGATGCTTTCTCTTTTTTTTTATACTAGTCAGAAACTTAAGAAAAGCTTTAAAGTCTTAAAAAGACCATTTAATTTAATTTTTAAAAACCAATTTATTAT
>NZ_JBHMFC010000002.1:0-19853 GCF_042427585.1 Mariniflexile ostreae
AAAATGGAACGCTGATAAACAGCTAATAATAATGAGAAAATTAAACGCATAATTAATAATCGAAATTTAAAAGATTACTCTTGTTTTATAGGGGTCAAAACAGTTGGTTTTTTACGATTATCATTTGTTGCTTCTTTGCAGCGACAACTTTTATTCAAAGTGCAGAAATTTTGAAACTTGACTATATTCAATATGCTTTTTGAATATTTGGTGTTAATTTGAGAAAAATTATAATATGAAAGATTTTATTGAAACTTATAATAAGATATCTGCAATTGATGATATTAAAATAGCTCCTTTTGATGTTAATAAGCGTTATACCAAACCTCACAGACATAATAAATATTTAGAAATTATTTTTTTCTGTAAAGGAGAGGGGTTTCATCATTTAGATTCTAAAAGTTACGGTATTGATCCTCCCGTAGTTTTTGTTGTAAAAAAAGAAGAAGTACATAATTGGGAAATCAATATCATTCCCAAAGGCTATGTTATTATCATTAAAGAAACATTTTTAGATAATACGTTAGATAAATATATTAACCTTCAATTAATAAAATTACAGAAAAAACAAAAAATTCAATTACAAAAAAAAGATGCCTCAATCTTAAAATCATTATTTAAAGTGTTGTGTGAAGAAATGAAACAATCACACCCACAAAGAGCCTTTGTAGAAGGTGTTTTAAAGGCATTATTAGGAAAAATAATTAACTATTCACATAATAAAAATTCTGCCGATCCTTTGGGTAAAATGGCTATGTTTATGGAGCTCTTAATTGAAAAGCCTAAGAATAATGTAGCATACTATGCTAATTGCCTAAATTTAACGTCTCAAAACTTAAATCAGTTGTGTAAAAAGCAATATGATAAAACAGCTTCCGAAATTATAGCTATTGAAATTATTAAAGAGGTGAAAAGGTTGCTCCTTTATACCAACCGAACGATAAGTGACATTGCTTTTCAACTGGAATTTAAGGACGTTTCCCACTTTGTGAAATATTTTAAACGGCATACTGGTAGTACACCGCTTCAGTTTAAAAAAGAATCTTAAAATATACCGTAAACTTTTCAAAAAGACCATAAACCCGCTGCTTTTAAATTTATATTTGCGACCATAAATTATAAATAAATAAAAATATGACGTTCACAAAAGTAGTAGCCTTTGTTTTTCTGATGGTATCCAATTTAACCATAGCACAGATTACGGGTAAAATAGAAGATACCAGTGATAGTTACCCTTTGGAATATGCTACGGCAGCGCTTTATAATCAAAAAGACCAATCGCTTGTAACAGGAGTTATCACCGATATTAATGGTGCTTTTACTATTGAAAACATTAAAAATGGACATTACTATTTGGAAGCTTCTTTTGTGGGGTATACCACCAAAACGATCCGAGATATAGAAATATCTAGAGGACATAAAAAGAAGGATTTAGGTGTTATCAAATTAGTTTTAGGTAATCAACTTAATGAAATTGAAATTAGGGCAGAACGCGCTACACAAATTAACAAAATAGACCGTCAGGTCTTTGATTCTAGGAGTTTTCAAAATAGTCAAGGAGGGAGTGCTACAGATGTTATCAAAAACTTGCCTTCAGTGTCGGTAGATGGCTTAGGTGATATTCGCGTGAGAGGTAGTAAGGGGTTTGCTGTTTTGATCAATGGAAAACCTACCCAAGGCGATGCCAGTGCTATTTTAGCACAGCTTCCCGCCAATGCTTTGGAAAGAATAGAAATTATTACGGCCCCTTCTGCAAAATATGATTCCGAAGGTAAAGGTGGTATTTTAAATATCATTACTAAAGAAGGAGCCACTAATGGAACCTATGCTCAGGTAAATTTGCGAGGAGGCTTCCCTTCTATAGAACCTTACGATACTCAAGAGCCGGCACAACGTTACGGAGTAGATGCTACTATCAATTCAAAAACCGATAAGTGGAATTTGTCATTCGGCACTAGCTATCAGCGTAATGATAAAACAGGTAGAAGAGAAGGTAAATTATATATTATAGATAAAGTTGAAGATAAGCAAACCTTTTTGCCATCCGACGGTGAACGTAGTTTTGATGATATTAGTTATAACGGCCGTTTTACAGTAGACTTTACGCCTAATAAAAAAGATGAGTTTTCATTAGGGTTTTTTGCCGGGAAACATACTAAAGATAGATTAGCAGATATCACGTATTATGATAATCACTCTATATCGCCCATTGGAAGTAACAATAGAGATTATACGTTTTCTTATTACAATCATAATTTAAGAACCCGAAAAGGAGATTTCGTTTTGGGAAGTTTTGATTATGGCCATACGTTTGATAATGAAGCTAAACTGTCGACATCTTTTTTGTATGAATACACCTTTTTAGGTGGGCCAACTTATAACGACAATGTCGATACTCCTGCTTATAACGTAATTTATCAAGAAGAATATAATACTAACGACAATCCTTTACATGGACTGCGCTTTAATTTAGATTATAAATGGAAGCCCTTTTCATTTGGAACTCTGGAAACCGGCTATCAATTTAGGGACTTAAATCACGATGGTGAATTTGTTTATGAGCGTGACGGGATTGTTGTACCTGAATTTTCAAGTAAAATTGAATTGAATAGAACACTTCATTCTGGATACGGACAATTAACCGGTAATCAGGGAAACTGGGGTTATGCCGCAGGGCTTCGCTTAGAGTCCATGGAAAGAAGTTATACAGAAGCTTTGGTGAGTGAAGTTGTTCCTAATAAATATAATTATGATTTTGTAAAATTGTTTCCTTCTGCATCATTGCAATATTCGGTTAATGAAGACACTAAAATTAAAGCGGCATATAGTAAAAGAGTAGAGCGTACAACCACTTTGAAAATGAATAGTTTTGCAGAACGGGAACATTCTGAGGTATTCGAACAAGGAGACAACCGATTATTGCCAGAATTTATAGATTTGGTAGAGCTTGGTATTGATAAAAAATTCAACAACAATACTTCAGGTTATGCCACAGCCTATTATAGGCATGTTGACAATGCGATAAACCGTGTAAACACTTTGGCATATGAGAGTAACGGTGCGATAATGGACAGTATTATAAACCGAGTCTATTCTAATGTTGGAAAAAGTAAAGCCATAGGTTTAGAACTTGGCACGCAATTTAAGATGACCCAAAATTGGAGTAATTTTATAGGTGCAAATGTATATAACCACACAATAAAGGGAGATTTTGAGTTTAGACATCGCGATGATATCACCAGAAACTATAATGTAAATAGTAGTAATACGATTTATTCGTTTAATGTGAATTCTACCTATTCCTTTTGGGAAAATGCGAGCTTACAATTTACGTTTAATTATTTGTTTGAAACCAATACGGCACAAGGTCAAGACTCTCCATTTTATTCTCCAAACTTAACTTTTAAGAAAGCGTTTTTAGATAACCGCTTGGTGGCCACGTTGCAATGGCAAAATATTGACATGGGGTTATTAAACTCCAACGAGCAAAGTATTGCTACATCCCGGCCAGACGAATTTTACACCTATACTAATTATGTATATGAGGTAGATATGATTACTTTAAACGTATCTTATACCTTTAATAAGGTTAAAAATAAATCGAAATTTATTGAGAGTGAATTTGGTAAAAAAGAGTTTTAGGCATAATTTATAAAATGTTTCGTTATATATAGAAATGCACTTTTTTAGAGTGCATTTTTTATGTAGTTACAATTAGTTTCGAGCATTCTAAACTAGCAATAGACTGGAGTTGATTTAGGCTTTGTGCCTTTCGAAATAAGTATAATAGAAAAAGGGGCTTATAGTATCATCATTTAAATGGGTGTTATTTTTTAAGGTCTATAAAAAAACAAAGCCACCGTTTTTACGGTGGCTTTGTTTTTGATGATTATAAGATACTAAATATAAGCTTTAGGAAAGCATGCGAACGCAAGTGCCATAGGGTTCTAGACTATTCCTCAGTAGGGGGAGGTGATATAGTTGCTGGTTCCACAGAGCTGTCGTGTGCGTTATGATACTCTTCTAATAGGTTCATGGTGGCTACCAATAAGTCTTTGGTTTCTAAAAGAACACCAAAGTAAAGGGTCGTGTTTTTAGGACTTGACTCTTCAGTACGTGTACGCTCTACTTGCTTTTGAATTTTATTGCTAACCAGAGATATGATTTCTTTCTTTCTGGTTAAAATAGCACCAATCTCCTCAAAAGACCTAGATTCGAAAGCGTTCCTGGTATTGTTAAATAGGGTTTCAAATCGGCTATCAACTTCTTTAAGTTCTTTTATTTGGCTAAATTTCAGCTTCTTGTGGTTGTTGTGAACGTGCTTATGGCTCACTTTAGATATGTATTCTAAAGATTGGGTCATATCTTGCAAATAACCTAAAATATTAATGTAAAAATTACTAGCCCCTAGGCTGGATTCGTCTAGGTTTTTAATGAAGTAGAAAATGTTGTCACGTAGCTCATCTACCTCTAAAGAGAGTTTTAGAATCTGCTTTTTGTTCTTTTTTAGCAATGATAAGTCTTGCTTAGCTAGACCGTTTATAGCATTGGTGTAAATTTTGTTGCCTCTTTTTACCACATTGGCAATATTGCCTGCACTTTCATGTATAACACCTTGTACGGAGCTGCTTTCGGCTTTTATTAGACTGTCTTCGGCATTTTCCTCTTTGGATTTTTTATTATGTACCATAGAGCTTCTAATGAGTAGGGCAAAGGCGACTACCAATAAGATAGGAAACATGACGTCTACATTCAGATTTAAAAGATAAACCACTAAAGCAGCGGCGAGAAAAGCACTGAAGGCCGTAAAGAACCAGCCGCCAATAACATTTATTACACCAGCCACTCTATACACAGCACTTTCTGCTCCCCAAGCCCTATCGGCAAGTGATGAACCCATAGCTACCATAAAAGTTACATAAGTGGTGGATAAGGGGAGTTTGTAAGACGTTGCTATTGAGATTAAAACAGCAGCAACCATTAAGTTAACGGCAGCTCGTACTAAGTCGAAAGCTGGTAAATCATGTTTTTTATTATTTGGTAGCGTTATTACGGGCGCTTCAAATTGTTTATCAATTTTTTGTTGCCAAGATTTAGGCAGGATATATGCTGATGCTTGAGACATTAACATGGCCGTTCTTACAAAACCACGAGATAATGAATTAGGTTGAAAACGCTCTTTGGTTTCACCTTGACTGGCTAAATCGATAGATGTTTTAACAACAGTTTTGGCTTTGCTTGAAAACCATAGCGTGATAATCATTATTAATCCTGCAAATACCAGAATAAAGGTTGGTGTGGATACTTTTTGGCTTAAACTGCCCATTGGAAATTCTAAAGCAGATAGGCCCAAGGTGTTTATGGCAGGATTTGTAAAATCTAGATAGGCTTGATAAGCTGCTGTAGTAGGGCCTATGAAGTTTACCAAATCGTTACCAGCAAATGCCAATGCCAACGCAAAGGTTCCAACGATAATAACTAACTTATATATGTTTGTTTTGAAATATACTGTAAGAACATAGGATAATAAGGACCAGAATATTAAGCTAACGGCAATAATGATTAAAATTTGATGCTCTAAAAAGTTTTGAATCGTTTCACCACCTGTAATCGCATAACTTTTTTTAGCAAAGTCTGTTCCACCAATACCTTTTATAAAAATAAAATAGGTAATAGATGTTATGGCTAAGCCTCCAAATAAAGCTCCAACCCATTTTTCTTTTTTTTCAAAATTATAAGATAATAAAAGCCTGGCAAACCATTGGACAATAGCACCAATAGTAAATGCCACCACAACGGAGAGTAGAATTCCAAATATAATCTCTGTTGCTTTCGATGTGTTAATGTAATGTAGTGCATCGTTTAAATTACCACCATCTGCCCAAATTTTGATAAGGGCCATTGCAACAGAGGCTCCTAATAATTCAAAAACAATAGACACAGTAGTGGAGGTGGGCATTCCTATGGAATTAAAAAAGTCTAATAATAGAATGTCTGTAATCATGACCGCCATGAAAATGATCATAACTTCTCCAAACATAAACTCCCCAGGGTTAAAGATACCTTTTCTAGCGACTTCCATCATGCCACTCGAAAACATAGCACCTATTCCAACCCCTAGACTGGCTACTATCATAATGGTTTTAAAAGAGGCCGCTTTAGAACCAAGGGCAGAGTTTAAAAAGTTTACAGCATCATTACTAACCCCTACAACCAAATCAGCAATTGCTAAAATGGCTAGAGCGATAATCATGTATAAGTATATATTATCCATAGTTTAACTAAAATAAGTTTGCAAATATCTTTTGTAATTTTGATTACTAAGTTAAGTAAATGTTATGTTTTATTAGAAATGCAATTCAAATTGTAATCTGTACATGATTTGATTGTTACCATTGGAGACTTCCAGATGGCTAAGGTCTGTTTGTACTTTTAATTTATGACCCACAATATATTTAGAAACCCCTAAAGTATATTGGTTTTCTGGGTTTTTTCCAGTAATGTGTTTGTTTAAAGCAATGTGGGTATAGCGACCAGACACTTCTATGTTGTTTTTAAATAAGTAACCGCTTTGTATATTCAAAGCTTTTCCTACTTGAACGGTCACGTTCTTGCCATGGTCATCTAAAAGAAATGTGCCGTCAGAATTTTTGGCAAAAGGATCTTTGGCCTCTCTATCGGCGTATTCAGCCATAAGTGAAAAGCCATTGTACTTAAACATAGCGTCAAGAAAAAGGGTGTTGATATTGGTTTTAAAAAAACCATTGCCACTATCAATACTCATATAATCTCCTTGATTGCTCCTCGTTTTAACGGCATTGCTGTTATGATCGTAGCTTATTGCAAAAGCTAACTTAGGTGTGAGTTCTCTCTTTAAGTCGGATCCAACATAATCTCCATCATTGGAAAAGTCGCCAAAAGGAAGTAGTTCTATACGGCCTGTGTATTGGTGCCCTCCCAAATTGCCAGTGGTTACATTTCTGCCTTCGCCTTGCGCCAAAGAGAAGATTTCTTTTACTATAAATGCATTGCCGAGATTGAAATGATGTCTTAGTTGAAAACCAAAATCACGGTCTAGGGTGAAGCGGCTATTCAATAAAGAACGATCAACTTGTTGTAGGTTTGCTGAAGAAATGATACGTTCTCTGTTTCCGGGAAGCTTTCCCTGCCCGAACCAAACTTCAAAATTTTTATAGAAATTCCACTTTAATTGTGCATCCAAAATATATCGTGGAGCATCGCTAGTAAATTCTGAAGCTCCAGAAAGGTCCCTGTTGGACAAACCGAGTTCTATTTTATATTCTAATTTCGGACTTAACGCATAGCCATCAAATTTTAAACGCGCACGCCTTACCAGAAAACTAGTTTCGTTACCAGCCCCGTCTTCCCATGTGGAGGCTCCTAAAAGTTGCATTCGTAGCCCCACTTTCATGGTCCAGGAACTATCTTGTCCAACAAGATTAAAAAGTCCTTTTCCTAACTCAGGGGATTTAACCTCTTGTGCCTGAAGTGTATATAGCGCAACTAAGCTTACGGCTATAAGCGTAATTTTAAATTTCATTATAAAGTATTAGCTTTTGTCATTGCAAAGAACCAAAACCAATGTTAAGCTAATGTTTCTAAATGATTAATTTTATAACAAAAAAAGGCTGCCTTGGCCAAGGCAGCCTTACTTAGAAATCATGATAATGTAGTCGACAAAAACTAATAGATTATATGACATACTAATTGTTTTGTCTCAAGACATTACAAATATGATATTTTAATTTAAGGCTTAGGTAAAGCCAATATTAAGTAATTATTAACTCTGTAATGTTAAATTTGTGTATTTAATAAGCTTTTGTTCAGGGTGTTATATTTGCAATGTTAAATTAATGTTATGTAATAGTTGTTTTAATGTTATGTATTGTTTAAATTTGATATATAATGTTAAACCTCATAATTATGAAGAAATCAGTTTTATTGATTTTTGCCTTTTTAATTACTGTGGTATCTTTTGGACAACAGCAAAAGAGAGATTTAAAACTTAATAAAAACACCAATTTATTGGATGTTGTTTATTATCACGACAATGGAGTTGTAAGCCAAACAGGGTCTTATACTTTAGATGGTAAACTGCAGGGCAAGTGGTTAAGTTTTAACACAGAAGGCAAAAAAAATGTTTCTGCAAATTATGATAATGGAAAAAAAGTCGGCAAATGGTTTTATTGGGAAAATAAAACTTTAAAAGAAGTGGATTATAATGCAAATGTTATTGCTGGTTTAAAAATATCGCATATTTAAACTAAATTAAACTAAACCAAACTAACTATTACTAAAAAAAAAGCATCCCATTGGGATGCTTTTTTTATTTTATATACTTATTATAGATTACTGAATGTCTAAGGCCCAGCTAGGTAAGCTAGCACCTGCTCCAGCACCTGTTTGATTAGAAACGTAAGAAGCAGTAAGGTTGTCTAATGTGGTAAAGTTTATACCATTAACTATAAAGTCACCAGCGTCAATTCTTGCTGTAGCACCAGAACCTGAGTCTAGTTTAGCAAACGTTTCAATTCCGCTTACAAATAAGTTGGTATAAGCTTGTTTTCCTCCGCCATCTTTAAAGTTAATGGCTTGTTCTGAAGCTGTAAACTTAGCATCGGAACCTTTAACGATTGAAACGTTGATTAGTTTTGCATTTGTAAAAGGTTCTGCAATATCATTGTCTCCGTTGTTTGATCCTTCTATTCCAGCTTTGGTTACTCCAGAAATATATATGTTGGTTATTGTTCCAACATAACCATCAGCAAAGTCTAATGAGTCGTCATAAGCATTTATGATAGCTAAATTTGATGCATTAACCGCACCCCCAAAAAATTCGATACCATCATCGCCACTCTCAAAAGCATATATATTGGATACTTCAGTACCTCTACCTACCCCAAAGAAAGAAACGCCATTGTATTCTTTTTTATCCGTAAATTTGGATCCAGTATACTCAATTCTTAAGAAATTGATTCTACCTGAAGAATCATCGTTATCATTGCCTCCATAGCTTAAGCCACCAACTTCCGATGTGCCGTTATCTCCTGTGTTTACCTTGCCGTTACCACAGATTATTAAACCACCCCAATCGCTTTCTTTTGGCGAAGGCTTACCAGAGGTCATAACCACAGGATTGCCCGCAACACCATCAATATGGATAGTGGCGTCTCTTTCTACAGCAACAAATAATGAGTTTGCATCAACATTTGGGTCTGTTTTAATCGTTGTGCCGGCAGGAATAACCAGTGTAGCACCACTTTTTACAATTAAACCGCCTGTTAAATTGTAGGTTTTTGAGGGGTCTAATGTTACAATGCCATCTGTTATGTTTCCCTTTAGGTCATCTACTTTTAGCTCAAAAGTGCTTTTTGGAGGAGTTGGGGAGTCGTCATTACTACTACAGCCTGTTAACGCAAGACTTACTAAGGTTGCTATTGCTAAAATTGATTTTTTCATTTTGTTTTGTTGATTTTTATTTATTTAATTTATGATACAAAGAAAGATAGAACATGTTTTTAAGGCGTTAAGAGCATATTACATTGGTGTTAATTATATTTCTAAATTCGGTGTATATGGTAACATAAAATTTACATACCAAGTATTTAGAACATCCCCCGTAACCATGGAAACTCACGGCCTTTTTTTATCCTATAAAGCAAATCGTTTAGAATGTATAATTTAAGGAAAGACTAAAGTTGGAGCCTAATTTGTATGAGCTTACCAAAACATCTTGCGTAGTACTTCCTGGTACTTTACTTTGCTCTAGTATTCTTTCAAATGTTGGGTCCAAAATGTTTTTATAAGAGAGTCCTAATTTTAAGTTCTTAGTTAAGCTGGTTTTAACAATAAGATCTAACCTGTCAATAGATTTGTCGATCATATTGCCCTTGTTTTGTGTGCCTATAACTCCTAGTTTATCAGAAAAATAAGCGTAAGACACAGTTGCTGTTATAGCGCTGTTCTCTGTAAATTGTTTCATAAAAGAGATGTCGGCATTTGCTAAAAAATCAGAGGCACCTGTTAGTTTTGTTTCATCAAAAGTGAAATTAGCACCAAATCCATTTTCAGCAAAAACCTTATCTTTATTTAAATCTTGGTTGTGGTACATATAAGACCCATTAATACCAAACGATAATTTATCTTTTAAGCTGTTGGCATTTTCATATTCAAAAATATTTTTTCTTAATTCCAATTCAACACCAGCCACTACAGCTTTTTCTCCTGTGTTGGCATAGGTGATATTTCCAGACGAAGAATTGGTGAACATTTCATTAATGGGGTTTTGAATTAATTTTCCAAAAGCCGTTACTGAAATTAATTCACCATTATTTGGGAAAAACTCCCAACCTAAATCGACATTATAATTGGTTGATGCATATAGCGTAGGGTTTCCTTCGTAATCTTGGGTCACTTCCTGAAAAAGCAATTTCACTTTTTCTTTAAACTGAGGAAGGGTGTAGGTTTTGCTAAAGGCAAATTTTAAATTTTGTTTATCGTTCAACATGTATTTTGAGGATAAACTAGGTAAAAAGTTAACAGGAGAAAAATTCGAATCTGCTCCACTTGGCTCTAATGAGGTAACAAAATAAACACGTTGATCTAATTTTTCTAGCCTAGCTCCTAAAATAACGGAAAATTTTTCGGTGAATTTATATTGTAAAGTCCCATAGGCAGCATGCACATCTAAATGGCCTGTGTATAATTGGGGGATTTCACTAGAATTATCTCCGGTGGCGGTGTTAAAATTAGAAGCGTTTAAATAAGCATCTACATTATGGATACCTGCTTTTGGGAACGTGATTTTATTGGATACAGGGAAAAACGAATATTGATTAGAATCAAAATCAATCTTTTTTAATTTCCCTGAATATCCTAGCGTTAACTTTCCTTTATACATACTCTCTTCATTTTTATTGAAATGATAAGACCCTGATACGTTTGTGGACAGTTCTTTTTCATCTAAAGTTTGAAAGTAACGATGGTTGTGGATGCTGGAATTTGTGAAGAACGTATAATTTGATGAGCCATCGCGAGCTGGTACAAAGGTGTTTTGCATGCGGTCTGGAACCTCATTGTTTAAGATGCTATATCCTATTGCCCAATTTGCCTCCAATTTCTCATTAAAACTATGTTTTCCTAATAATTGATTTACAAATAATTGCGTCCTTTCAAAAGTACCACGCTTTATAAAACCAGTAACATTATTCGAACCCGGTGCACCGCCATCAAAGTCTTGATTGCTTCCGTCGTATTCGCTGTAATCTTGAGCGCTGGAGTTTAAAAATAAAGAGGTAAATAAAATAGTGTTTCTATAGTTGATCTTATAATCTGCCGAACCCATTACTGTTGTATTGGTATTCTGTTTGTATGATTTTTTGTAAAAGTCGGAATTAATAGTGCCCTGCGCAGTGATACTGCCTCGGTCTACGCCTTCGATAAACGCATGGTCTGTATCAAATGAAGCCGTGATAAAAGTACTTAAACTGCTTTCGTCTCCCAAAGAGAATCGTTTTCCAGCTGCTAATGCATACGTGTTGTTCAAGGTGTTTTTGCGTTCTGTTCTGTCCCAACTTGTAGCATAATGATACGGTTGTAGCGGATTGTTCGGTACATGTCCAGAATCAAAGCCTAAGTAAGAAGGGCCTTCTTGTAAATAAAAGTGATCTACATCTAAAACATTTGCATTTGCTTCTATGCCAACACCGAAGCTTATAAAAGGAGCTCCTGAGAATCTTTTAGAACTAATATCAATATTAGCACCACCAAAATCGGCGTAGTTTTGTGCTTCAAACGTTTTGCTTATCCCAATGTTTTCAACAATGTCTGTTGTAAAAATATCTAATGAAATATTCTTATTAGACGGGTTGTTTGATGGTAAAGGCAATCCGTTTAAAGTGGTCACGTTGTATCTGTCTCCCAAACCTCTTACAAAAATATTACCCGATCCTTCTTGTTTAGAAATGCCGCTTACTTTAGTTACGGCCGATGCAACATCGCTAACCCCTTTTCTAGAAAGTTCGTCGGCGCCAATGGATGCTTTAAAACCAACAGCCTTTTTCTGCTCCAATAAAAGTGCCGTTTCACTTTCTCGATTGGTAGTAGTGGTAATTACAATTTCGTCTAACGATGCAGTACTGGCATTCATCGGTACGTTTATCTCTGTTATTTCTCCCGCCTTAATCGTGGCCTTTATTTCTTTGCTTTCGTACCCGATAAAACTGAATTGTAAGGTGTACGCTCCAGCTTCTAGGTTGTCTAAAACATACCGCCCGTCCATATTAGAGGTTGTACCTTTTATTGTGCCCTTAATCAATACATTGGCGAATGCCAATGGTTCGTTGTTATACGCTATGTCAATTAATTTTCCTGCTATTGTGCCTGTGTTTTGGGCGGTTAAAACTGCAGTTGTTAATAGTACGATTAGTACACTAATTTTTCTCATTTCTTCTTTTATATGTCTAGGTGCAAAGAACGTAAGCTTGTGTAAAGTCGATGTTACCAATAGATTAAACAACAGTAAATGAAACGTTACCCTAGTGTTATCAAAACTCTGTTAGTGGGCTTTTTTTATAAACATGTACTTAACATACTGGGAAAAACAAGCGTGTTTAAAACCATGGTACAATAGAAAATAAACAAAATCTACTAACGTAGTTCCGTACACTTTTTAAAAATTATATGTACGTCTTTAAAATCGAGATGCAGATAGCGGTCTGTAAAAGAGAAGGCTAGAGGCAGCAGTTGCTCTCCGTGTTAACTTGTAAACGAATATCAATAAATTTCAAATTAAAACACGCTAAAAATAAGTATCTTGTAGCCGCAAAAAAGAGACTATGAACTGGGAACAATTATTATCTTTAAAACGTTTTGGAGATACCAAAGAACGCTTAAGAAAAGAACAAGATGAGACGCGATTGGGTTTTGAAGTAGATTATGATCGTATTATTTTTTCTTCAGAATTTAGGAGTCTTCAAGATAAAACTCAGGTCATTCCTTTATCTAAAACCGATTTTGTTCACACCCGCTTAACGCATAGTTTAGAAGTAAGTGTCGTGGGGCGTTCTTTAGGTAGGCGTGTGGGACAAAAATTACTGGAAAAACATCCACATTTACAAGAAGAACACGGGTACCAAATTAATGATTTTGGCGCTATTGTTGCCGCCGCCGCTTTGGCACACGATATTGGGAATCCGCCCTTTGGACATTCTGGAGAACAGGCTATTGGCGAGTTTTTTAGAACAGGTAACGGCAAACACTTTAAGGGCCAGCTTACAGAAAAAGAATATCAAGATCTCTGCGATTTTGAAGGTAACGCCAACGGCTTTAAGATATTAACAGAGAATAGGGCAGGGCGCCTTGGCGGATTGCGTTTAAGTTACGCCACTTTAGGTGCTTTTACTAAATACCCTAAAGAATCGCTACCTAAAAAACCATCGCAGCATATTGCCGATAAAAAATACGGCTTTTTCCAATCGGATAAAGACGCTTTTGTAGATGTTGCACATGCTCTTGGCTTGCTAAAAAGAAGTGAAACGGATTTGAGTTTTTCCAGACATCCACTAGCCTTTTTAGTAGAGGCTGCCGATGATATTTGCTACACCATTATCGATTTTGAAGACGGTATCAATTTGGGACTCATTCAAGAAGAATTTGCACTCGAATATTTATCAAAAATTATTAGAAGTAATATCCGTCCAGAAAATTATTATGCCTTATCTACAAAAGAAGATCGTATAGGATATTTACGGGCGCTAGCCATTGGGAACCTGATCAACGAAGCTGTAGATATTTTCATGGCTCATGAAGATGCTATCTTAAAAGGTGATTTTAACTGCGGCTTGTTGGATAAAAGCCAGTACGACGCACAAATAAAGGACATAATTAAAATAAGTGTTCAGAATATCTATCAATCTACAGAAGTTATAGACAAAGAAATTGCGGGTTATGGTGTTATCAATACCTTATTAAATACCTATACAAATGCCGTAAACAATTGTTTTAATAATACGGCTTCTAATTATGATACGGTTATCTTAAAAGCGTTGCCAAAAAACATCAAAACAGATGATCCAAGCTTGTATAACCGTCTATTAAGTGTTTGTTTTCATGTATCCCTTTTATCGGATAGCAAGGCGATATTGGAGTATAGAAAAATACAGGGGATCGATTTTTAAAGTGCTACTATGGGCGTTACCCAAAAGGGGTCGGGCTTTCACTACTCGCTTCCTCCTGCGTCGGCGAGCTCAAACATGCCGTTCAATCCCTAACGCGTTGGTTTGTTATGTTTTGTGTTTAATTTAGGTTTTTTAACAAGGAAACTGTAATTAATAATCGTTTTAAAAGAAGATTACTATATTAAGCTATAGCTTTCGCTGGGGGGAAACAACAGCTCAATTCCCTTTGGTTTAATTTTAAATAACGGCCCTTTTTCGACAACCTTACCTTTTGAGTTTCGTTTTATTAAATGATCGAGTGTAATAATTCCTTGATTAATTAGTAAGTCAAATTGAGAAGTTATAGGTTTTCTTGTGTGCTCCACTAATTTATATTGGAAATGCTCGGAATTATTTATTCTTATGCTTTCTGCTTCAACCCAAAATGTTTCTTTGTGTTTTTCTTTTAATCGATTGTGAAGCTTATCCAAATTCCAAATGACAAAATCTCCAACTTCTGGTTTGTCTGAGTTTTCAATTAATTGTTTAATATCATTATCAATTCTGAGGTTTAGTCCTTGTGAATTTCTAGTGATTGCCGAGACGGTACAATATAACCTGAAGTCCTCTTCACGTTTATATCCAAAGGTATCCAATATTTCTGCCGAACTTTTAAGCTTGCTTAATTTCCAGTTAGGGACTTGTGCAAATAGATTTTTTCTGTTAGTTCTACTATTTCTGAAGGACTTAATCTCAATTCCTTTGTAATCAGGTTTCTTAGATGAATTAATCTCTATGCCAAGCGCAGTTTCAAGTGTTCGACCAACAGAAGTGTCAGCGTCAACCATTGAGCGAATAGGGCCAGCACTTGCTATTTTTTTAAGCATTGCTAAAAGCTCATATGCTACTTCATTTTCAGTCGTATTTATTTTTTTTATTAAATCTTGAAATGGGTTCTGAATTGAAGTGTTAATCAATTCTTCAATATTTAATTTTGTTAAGTTGAAAACATGAAAGGCGTCATCAGAATATGTTATTGCCATAATATCATTTGGGTCAGCAATTTTTGTTAAACTATAAAACCAAATTCTCGGATCACCATTCTTAGTTAATGGACGATATAAAGATGCTTTGGACGATATAGTTTGAAAGCCTGTATGTATAACCGCAGGAATTAGAACTTTATAATTGGGTCCTTGTTTCTGTAAATCATAATCGTGGATGCTTTTCTCTTTCAAAAAACTACGCACTGAACCTGTAGCATCCATAATGGATTTTTTCAATCCAGTTTTGGTTGGCTCGATTAAAGTAACTGAAACTTGATTTTTCGTTAATAGCTTAATGTTTTTCTTTTCTAATTCGGTTAGCTTTCTCACTTTATATACTTTAATATTTCACTTGCTACTGCTCTTGCTAACAAAGGAGGTACGGCGTTTCCCACTAAAGTGTATTGAGGAACTTCTGTTTTTCTATTATTTCCACCTGTTGATCGTTTACCTTGAAAAACGAAAGAGTCATCAAAGGATTGTAAACGCGCCATTTCTCTAACGGTCAAAGATCGTGGTGAATTATAATGAATATAATCGTCTGCGATAGTCATTATTGTAGAACTTTGTTGGTCTGGCTTTAAAACATTATAGTTTCGCTTGTTTGTTGCAAGACCTAGTTTTTCGAGCTCTGGTTGAGCCAGTCTGTAATTGCCTTTTTTGAGAATTACTTTAAGTCGTTCAATTACTATATCATTTTGATTACTTGTTTTATGATTATTAAGTACATCAAAATATTTTTCTCCGTTTTTAAGTCCTTCAGTACTTTTAACATAAAAGGGTTTAGTTTGTGTTTTAAAACGGTCACTTAATCTTCCTTTTTTAGACCATTCGGCAAATGATTTCCCGTTTTTTGAATTTAGCTTGCCGTCAATACTTCGTTTTTTAAGAAGTTTTGCCATTTTTTTTGCAGTTCCGTTATATTGCTTTGATATATCAACCAGTTCATAACGATGGGCTTCTTGATTGTTACCAATAAAATCCAAATCGTACAAAGCTTCAAAAATAGTAACTTTTTCTTCTTCTGAAACTGTTGGTGGAATTTCTGAAATATATTTTTGATCTTTTCTACAACCAATAAAAAGGACTCTTTCTCTGTTTTGAGGTACACCATAATTTGATGCATTGGCAATAAAAGGTTGTTCTATTTTGTAAAGTCGAATGTTTTTAAGAATAACATCTAATTCTTTTTTTTGTGATATGGTGCAATGAGATTTTAATATCTCGATTGATTCATCAAATGATGTTGTATAAATATTTAAGGCAGTAATAATGTCTTCACAATCTTTTTTATAGTTAGCGTGGACTTTTAAAGCTTTAAAAGAATTCTCAATTTTTGATATAATATTTTCAGAACCTATCTCTGTTAGGAAATCTGTAAAGGTGTCCGTAAAATTATCACTATCAATATTACAAAAATCTTTTTCTCTAATAATATCACGTTTTAATTTGTCCCATTCTTTTGTGCGTGCCAAAAGATTAAAGCCGTGGCGAATAGTATTAATGTTTTCATCAGTCTTACTGGTCTTATAATCTGCGATTTTTGGTGTTAATTTTTTGAATCCATTTTCTACGAACCTAATAAAATCTTCTCTTCCAGATTCTTTATTTTTTTCCAGTAATATTTCAAGTTCTACTCTTTTTAAAATACAATCAAAAAGGAACGAATTTGATTCTTTTCGTATTTTCTTAATAAATGAATTTAATAATGGGATTTCCTTAGTGTCAACAATGGAGTTGATTTCTTTGATAATTAATTCTTTGATTTTCCCACCTTCTTTGGTCAGAATGCCTTTAACATTTTCCATTACGAAATATTTGGGCTGTAAAACCTTTATTACTTCAAGGTAATGAGAGAATAAATCATCTTTTTTGTCGAATTTTTTTCGTTTTCCCGCAAGACTAAAACTTTGACAAGGCGGTCCTCCACAAACAACATCAATTTTCCGTCCATCAATTTTCTCTAGTAAATTATCTAAAAAGTCTGGTTCAGTTATATCTTGTTTTAAAAAAGCTGCATCTAATCCGAGTTGATGATTGTAACGAACTAAGTGTGTAAGTTCGCAATTTTCATTTATATCATTTGCTACGACAAAATCAAAAAATTTATTATTAAATTCTGCTTGTAGAAATCCTTCGCTAAAACCTCCTGCTCCAGCAAACAAGTCGACAAATGTAAAGGGTTTGCCATAAAGAGATAATTGCTCTTTTATAATATTTATACTGTTGTTTTCTTTGTAGTTTTCGATATGTTCATTTAAAATGCTTTTAATTTCATCTTGAACAAATGTTTTTTTGTTTGAATGATGCAGTAGTTCGTCGGTTCTTTCTCTTAAAAAGTCTAAATAATGATTAATTTCGTGTGATTCTACATCAAGACCAGTTGCCCTTTGTTTATTTCTGTCGAAATATTTAGGCTCTATTTTTTGACCTGTTGAAAGCTTGATTTGGCTTCTGTTGCAGTTAATTCTCAAATGAATTGGTGCAAAGCCTTTTTTGTCAGGTTTGTCTAAATAAAAATTTATTGTTGCCATAACTTTTTACGGGAATTTTTGAGTGCACGGACAAATTTACGGACATTTTTTTGATTTCTAATTTTTAGCTAGAATTTATTGTAAAAACATGTCTGAGCTATTTTCTCATATAAACAATAAAGGGATAAGTTTCATTGTATTTGTTGATAAAGAATATTAAAAATATTTTTTGCTACAAAAACAACCCAAAAAACTTCTCAAGTCCCTCAACATCCAAGCCAATATCCTTCTGTAATTCATCAACACTGCCATGCTCAATAAAAACATCGGGAATGCCTAAGGTTTTAATGGTGTTTCTGTAATTGTGTTTGGCTGCAAACTCCAAGATAGCACTTCCAAAACCACCAATGATACTATTATCTTCAACGGTAATAATGGTTTTGTGTGTTTTAAATATATCGTGTAGTAGTGTTTCATCTAGCGGCTTTACAAAACGCATATCGTAATGCGATACGTTTAAATTTAGAACCGCTTCTGAAACATATTGTGCCATAGTTCCAATACTCAACACCGCTAATGTGTTTCCTTTTTTAAGCGTAACGCCTTTGCCGATTTCTATTTTAGAAAAGGATTGCCTCCAATCTATCGTCACACCACGTCCACGAGGGTAGCGAATGGCAATGGGTTGGTTTAAGCCGAGCTGTGCGGTGTACATGATGTTCCGAAGCTCTATTTCATTTCTTGGTGCAAAAATAATGAGGTGGGGAATGCATCTTAAATAAGACAGATCGAAAACGCCATGATGTGTTGCGCCGTCTTCCCCTACCAATCCTGCACGGTCCAAGCAAAAAATAACAGGTAAGTTTTGAAGTGCTACGTCGTGGATAATCTGGTCGTAAGCCCGCTGTAAAAACGTAGAATAGATGTTACAAAAAGGGATTAATCCCTGTGTGGCCATACCAGCAGCCAGGGTTACAGCATGTTGTTCGGCAATGCCCACATCAAAAGCTCTGTCTGGCATGGCATCCATCATAAATTTTAAAGAACTTCCCGTGGGCATGGCGGGTGTAATGCCCACAATATGGGCATTGGTTTTGGCAAGTTCTAGAATGGTATGGCCAAACACGTCTTGATATTTTGGCAGCATACACGCTGTTTTGGGGATAATGTCTCCTGTTAAGGAATCAAATTTACCTGGTGCATGGTATTTTACCTGATCGGCTTCTGCCTGTTTTAAGCCTTTCCCTTTAGTGGTAATAATATGTAAAAACTTAGGCCCTTTTATTTTTTTTAGTCTTTTTAATTCCGAAATAAGGCCTTCCATATCATGGCCGTCAATGGGGCCAGAATAATCGAAATTGAGCGCTTTTATAATATTGTTCCGTTTCTGTGTTCCTTTCTTAACGTTGGTTAAATACATTTTTAAAGCCCCAACGCTAGGGTCGATACCAATAGCATTGTCATTTAAAACGACTAATAGATTGGCATCGGTAACACCAGCATGATTCAAACCTTCAAAAGCCATGCCTCCGGCAATACTGGCATCGCCAATAATAGCAACGTGCTGTTTTTCTGTATCACCTTTTAATTTGGATGCAAGGGCCATGCCTAAAGCAGCAGAAATAGATGTAGAAGCATGCCCTACACCAAAAGCATCATAAATGCTTTCATCCCGTTTTGGAAAACCGCTAATACCGCCCAGTTGTCTATTGGTGTGAAAATTGTTTTTCCGGCCTGTTAATATTTTATGGCCGTAGGCTTGGTGGCCCACATCCCAAATGATTGAGTCGTTTGGTGTGTTAAACACGTAATGCAAGGCAATGGTTAATTCTACAACGCCTAAGCTAGCACCTAAATGCCCTTCTTTGGTCGCTACTATATTAATGATGAATGCTCGCAATTCTTTAGCAAGTTGCGGTAAGGCTTCTTGTTTTAAAAGACGGAGTTCTTTTGGGGAATTTATGGTATTTAAAATTTTTTCAATCATAATTGGTAATAGCAAAAGTAGCATTAAAAAAACATTTATCTATTACATGTTTTTCTTTCAAAGAAATTGAGGTCATTTAAACTTTTTGCTTTTCATTTTCTTTAGGAATATTGCCATAAATGATAGATAGTTGAAACCCAACCAACTTGCAATGGTTGTGTCAAATCTA
>NZ_JBHMFC010000020.1:0-82447 GCF_042427585.1 Mariniflexile ostreae
TCGAAGTCTAGGCTTCACCGTATATATTAACCTTAATTCTCTCTTTTATTCTTTCTGATTATATATCAAATTTAATAAAAGACAAACTTAAGCCGTATATAATTTATTGCTGGCTTTTTGCTTACTTACGAAAGTCCTCGCGGACTTTATTTGTCCGTAATTATTTACTAAATTAGTTGCTTGAAACACGCAACAAACCATACACATAAACATTGGGCTTCATACTGACAAAAAATCGAACTGAATCATATTTTTTGTACATTTGATTAAAAGAAACTTTAAAATGGACATCCGAACAACAAAACTTGAACTACTAAAAACGATTTTGGAGACTGAAAACACTGATTTTATCCAAAGAGTAGCTGACTTTGTCAAAAAAGAAAAAGTCGATTTTTGGGATGAATTGACTTTATTTGAACAAACTGAAATAAAACAGGGTATTGAGGAATTGGATAAAGGTAAAAGGGTTTCTTACGAGTCATTCCTCAAGAAAATTTCTTAATGAAAGTCTTTTTATCCGAACTTGCCGAATCAAAACTTCTAAAACTATCTGAATATTTAATCGAAGAGTGGAATTTAAAAACTCGTGACAAGTTTATCTCAAAGCTGAACGATAAAATCAAACAAATATCAAGTCAACTTGATAGTTGTCCGAAATCCTCGGAATTTAAAAATCTTTATAAATGTGTTGTAACAAAGCAAACGACATTTTTCTACAGAATAATAGCTGAGCAAAAAGAAATAGAAATAATTACAATTTTTGACACACGACAAAATCCTGATAAATTACAAAAGGACATCGATTAAAAAGTACGAAAGCCCAACACCTTATGTAATTTATTGTTACTTCTAGCTGGGCGGCAGGCGTCATTTAGGAGGCATGACCATTATTTGGGCTTATTTACGGAACTCGGGAACCCGTGCCAGGATGCAAAGTGAAATGCACAAATTAGCCAATCTGCTTTTGCATTACACCTTGGATGTTTGGCTTGGAAGATTGGACCCTTCTATTGAATTTGTATGTTATGCAGATGATATTATCATTCATTGTTCGACACAAGGTCAGGCAGAGCAAAACCTACAGAAGATTAAAGAAAGGGTGGGGTATTGTGGATTGACATTACATCCAGACAAAACGAAGATCGTATATTGTAAGGATTTTAGAAGGCAACAAAAGTATAAAAAGGTAAAATTTGACTTTTTAGGGTATACTTTTCAGCCACGCACCTCAAAATCAAAGAAAACAGGGAAACTGTTTTTGGGATTTGATTGTGCAATCAGTATTCAATCAAAATCACGAATACTTGAACAGATCAGGAAAATGGAAACCCCAAGAATGCGATGTAACAGTATTACTGGCATTGCAGATCACTTGAACCCAAAACTTCGAGGGTGGATACGTTACTTTGGAAAATACCGAGGGTACAGTCTGTCAAAAGTGTTTTATATATTGCGTATAAAGCTGGTAAGATGGGCAAGGTATCACTATAAACGGTATAGGAATAATCTAACGAAAGCCTATAAATGGTTAGATAGAGTTCGGGAACAATACCCAAGTTTATTTTATCATTGGTACATTGGTTACTCGAATTAAAGGTGTTAATTGAATAAGAAGAGCCGTATGATGGGAGACTATCTCGTACGGTTCTGTGAGAGGCTCGGGGCGAAACTCCCCTTGTCTACTCGACACAAGACCGTTGGCAAACATAAAAACTCATACACGATAATTAGAGGTTTCAAGAAAAATCACTATTTTTGATAAATGGCAAAAATTGGATTAAAATGGATATAGCAGCTCAAATAAAAAATAACTTGATTTCGAGAATTAAGGATTCTAAAGATTTAAATTTTTTGAAAGCTCTTCAAACAATATTTGATTCATCCGAACAGGAATTATACCAATTATCTTCTGAACAGAAAGATGCTATTTCAATTGGTAGAAAACAAATAAAAAAAGGTCAGTTTTCAAGTAACGAATCTGTAATTTCTGAAATGAAAGAATGGCTAACAAAAAAATAATTTGGTCAGATATAGCCAAATCGGAGTTTCGGGGCATTCTTGAATTGTATATTGAAAGAAATAAAACCGCTACATATAGTTTAAAACTTCTTGATGAAACAGAAGATTTATTAAAAACTTTCTCAAAAAACGAATTTATTGGACGATTAACATCAAATAAAAAAACACGGGTAATACCAATGAAAGTCTATTTAATTTTTTATGAAATAAAAGAAGATACCATTGAAATAGTTTCATTCTGGGATAATAGACAAGACAATAAAAAAATTAACATCAAATAAATTAAGTTTGCCAAAATAACTAAGTATTCGGCTCGCCGATAGGCTAGAGCTGAATATGGTGTTGACGCATCCGGTTGATTTGCCACTCTATGGGTAAAACGATGGCTGGGGAGAAGGGTAATAGGAGGTTCTATTGTTTTTTACCTGCTAAACAGGTATCGAACTTACTCCATTTTAAATTTTATTTTGGTTTTTAGGTGTTTCTTTTTCTAAAAGTGTTGGTTTTTAGCGTTTCATTTTGAGGTTTAGGCATAGCAGGGCCTGTCCGCAGGTGCAGATTGTTTTTTTAGCTGCTTAAATTCAATTTTCTATCTTTTAATAAAATGCGCCAATTCTCGGGAGATCCACGATCATTGAACAGCAGAATCGTATGCAATCTTCCTTTTTTACAGATAGGACATCGGCGGTGCAAAAGGGGCTCTTTTGTTAGGGCAACCTCTATTTTTACCGTAGCTTAGCCCCTTAATAGTTCCGAACTAAATAACAAACATCGAAAAACCAAGCAGAACTTAAAAAGCACTATACACAACAACAACAACATATTGGGTATTATGAAAATAATAAAAAAGTAATTGGAATTAACTTTGTTAAAATTAATAAAGATTGTTTTAATAAATCTGAATGGGTACTTAATTAATGGTTTATACAGACTTCCGATTATGAAGGTCAATGAAAAACTTATTTATTTGACAGAATAGTTATTGATAAATAACGGTTTAGAACAATATATAAAAATAATAGCGGTTTAATCGCTAAACAGAAAGCAAGTAAATATAAAAAAGGTCTGTATTAAACCGAAAAATTAGTGCATAAATCCGCTACTTTCCATACGTGTGCCGAGAGTAACGACCGGCTGAAAGTCGTTACGTAACTGTTTATGAGATGGTGGAACCGACCCACCGATGTTGTCCTACAGGGGAGCGCATCAAACCCCCCATAAGGTGCTTTGGTAAAGAGCCCAGGTATTGAGCGTGGTCAGGTATAAATAATGGAGATGAATGCAAATGAACCTCTGATGAAGTGTCGAGAAAGTGCAACCTTCTGTCAAAAGTGTTTGAAGTATGACAAACATTATAAGTCCAGCCGTCACCTGTTTATTGGCTGGGCGGCAACCGTAGTATACGAGGCATGACATCTATCTAGGCTTATAGATGGAACACAGGAAGCCTTACATTAATGCCAAAGGGAAAAATCAAGTAGAATAATTGCAAAATGATTAGCAATGTAGTGTAAGGTGGCGGGCTACCCCGCAGTAGTATTCAATGCACCAATACAATAAGCCATAGCTGAACATTGTGCGCTCTATTTCGCCAAATCTAGAATTACAAAATAATATTAAGCGACCAATTAGTTTAAGAAAACTAACAGACTTAAACAACAAAGTTAATCTCACATATTTTAAAAACTGGATAGAAAAACAATTAATGCTTTTCTATCCAATTTTTTGCATTTACAAACGCTTCTAACCAAGGCGACACCTCATCTTGTCTGCCCTCTGGGTAATGTGCCCAGTTCCATTGGAAGATAGATCGTTCAATATGTGGCATAGTTACTAAATGCCGTCCTGTTTTATCACACATCATGGCTGTATTAAAATCAGATCCATTTGGATTTGCAGGATAGCCTTCGTAACCATATTTGGCTACAATATGATATCGGTCTTCAGTATATGGTAATGTAAATTTGCCTTCACCATGGGAAATCCAAACCCCTAAGGTGCTTCCGGCCAAGCTCGATAACATGATGGAGTTGTTTTCCTGTATTTTTACAGATGTAAAACCACTTTCGTGCTTTTTCGAATCGTTATAACTTAGTTTTCCATGACTCTCATGTTCAGGATTTACTAAATCCAATTCCATCCATAGTTGTGCTCCGTTACAGATACCTACAGAAAGCGTGTCTTCTCTTTTAAAGAAATCTTGAATCACTTTATTGGCTTTTTCATTGTATTTAATAGCGCCAGCCCAGCCTTTTGCAGAGCCCAGCACATCGGAGTTGCTAAAGCCTCCCACAGCGCCTAAAAACTGGATGTCTTCTAAGGTTTCACGTCCCGATATTAAATCGGTCATGTGTACATCTTTTACATCAAATCCCGCTAAATACATGGCGTTTGCCATTTCACGTTCAGAATTACTGCCTTTTTCTCTAAGAATAGCTGCTTTGGGCCTTGTTTTTCCTGCCGTTGGTAATTTTCCTGTAAAATGTTCAGGGAATGTATAGGCTAAAGCTTGGTTCTTATAATTATCAAACCGGTCCTTAGCTAAACCATTGGCGGTTTGCTTTTGGTCTAAAAGAAAAGAGGTTTTATACCAAACATCTCTAGTTTCGGCAACATTAAAGCTGAAGGCATCATCATGGTTCTTAATGGTTACGGTTCCCGAAGGATTTACTGAGCCTATGTTGAAAAAAGGAATGTTGTTTTCAGATAAAATAGGCTCTATAGACGCATCTGCTTGAAAAACAATTCCTGAATTCTCAGAAAATAAAAGCTTTA
Source organism: Mariniflexile ostreae (assembly GCF_042427585.1). Classification (NCBI taxonomy): domain Bacteria; kingdom Pseudomonadati; phylum Bacteroidota; class Flavobacteriia; order Flavobacteriales; family Flavobacteriaceae; genus Mariniflexile; species Mariniflexile ostreae. The sequence continues at coordinate 4,795 of NZ_JBHMFC010000020.1, forward strand.
TAGAATCGTCTTCTTTCAATCCTGATAGATCAAAATCTGCACCTAAATTAATATCTGCAAAACAGAGCTCTAAAAGCGTTGTAATTAATCCACCAGACGCTACATCGTGTCCTGCTTTAACTTTATCGGTTTTAATTAGATTTTGGATGGTATTAAAAACCGTTTTTACAAACGCTGGATCTTTTACATTAGGGGTATCACTTCCAATGGCATTTAAAACTTGATTGAAAGAACTTCCACCCAATTTAAAATTATCTTGCGAGATGTTAATGTAGTAAATGGCACCAGAATTTTGTTTTAAAACGGGTTCTACAACTTTTGTAATATCATTACAGTTGGCCCCCGCTGAAATAATTACGGTTCCAGGAGAGATGACATCGCCATCGGGGTATTTTTGTTTCATGGAAAGCGAATCTTTCCCTGTAGGCACATTAATGCCTAAATCTATAGCAAATTCTGAAACTGCTTGAACAGCCTCGTACAACCGCGCATCTTCACCTTCATTTTTACAGGGCCACATCCAGTTTGCCGATAAAGAAACAGATTGTAAGCCATCTTTTAAAGGGGCCCAGACCATGTTTGTTAAAGATTCTGTAATAGCATTTCTACTACCAGCTGCAGGGTTGATTAATCCCGAAATAGGGGCATGGCCGATAGAGGTGGCAACACCTTCTTTACCTTTATAGTCTAGCGCCATAACACCTACATTATTTAGAGGTAACTGTAGAGCGCCAACACATTGTTGCTTTGCTACTTTACCACCAACACAGCGGTCTACTTTATTTGTTAACCAATCTTTACAACCTACAGCTTCTAACTGTAAAACTTGATTTAAGTAGATGTATAAGTTTTTGGTTTTATAGCGTGGGTTTTTATAGTTTCTAACAACTGTTTTGTCTGTTAAAATTGTTTTTGGAGAACTTCCAAACATATCTTCTAAAGCAAGGTCCATAGGTTTGTCTCCGTGGGTCTTAGATTCGAAAGTAAAGCGATTGTCGCCAGTAACATCACCAACGGTGTACATGGGCGAACGCTCGCGATCTGCAATTTTATGTAGGGTGTCTATATGTTTTTCACTAATCACCAATCCCATACGTTCTTGAGATTCGTTGCCAATTATTTCTTTGGAAGAAAGAGTTGGGTCGCCAACAGGCAATTTATCTAAATTGATATGTCCACCTGTATCTTCAACCAATTCCGATAAACAATTTAAATGTCCGCCAGCACCATGATCATGAATAGAAACAATAAAATTTTCATCGCTTTCTACCATGCCACGAATGGCATTGGCAGCACGTTTTTGCATTTCTGGATTAGAACGTTGCACGGCATTTAACTCAATTCCTGAAGCAAATTCTCCAGTATCTGCAGAGGAAACTGCTGCACCGCCCATTCCAATTCTATAGTTTTCGCCACCCAGAATTACAATTTTATCCCCTTCTTTAGGCGTGTCTTTTAAAGCTTGTTCCGCTTTGCCGTAGCCTATGCCTCCTGCTTGCATGATTACCTTATCGAATCCTAGTTTCCTAGCTTTTGAAGTGCTAGAAGAGTCATTCTCCTCATGCTCGAAAGTTAAAACAGAGCCCGTAATTAAAGGTTGTCCAAATTTATTTCCAAAATCTGAAGCACCATTGGACGCTTTTATTAAAATATCCATGGGGGTTTGGTAAAGCCATTTTCTAGCTTCAAACTTTTGCTCCCAAGGCCTGCCTTTAGAGGAGTTGGTTGGGGCTTCTAAACGAGAATAAGAGGTCATGTAAACCGCTGTTCCTGCTAAAGGTAAGGACCCTTTTCCGCCAGCAAGCCTATCTCTAATTTCTCCCCCAGCACCCGTTGCAGCACCATTAAAAGGCTCTACGGTTGTTGGAAAGTTATGAGTTTCTGCCTTAAGCGAAATAACCGATTCAAAATCTTTAGTAGTGTAGTACTCTGGAATATCAGCACGTTTAGGTGCAAATTGTTCCACTTTTGGCCCTTTTATAAAGGCTACATTATCTTTATAGGCCGAAACAATATCGTTAGGATGTTGCTTCGAAGTTTCTTTAATTAACTTGAAAAGTGACACGGGTTTTTCCTCACCATCGATTACAAACGTGCCGTTAAAAATTTTATGGCGACAGTGTTCGCTGTTCACTTGTGAAAATCCAAAAACCTCGGAATCTGTAAGGGGGCGGCCAATTTTTTTGGAAACCTCTTCCAGATAGACAATCTCTTCTTCATTCAACGATAGGCCTTCTTGCTCATTATAAGCTGAGATATCTTGAATGTTAAGAATGGTTTCTGGTTGGATATCGACGGTAAAGGTGTTTTGGCCTAAACTGTTAAATTTTTCAGAAATCATAGGGTCGAACGCTATGAAATCTTTAGAAACCGCTTTAAATTCTTCAATTCTTAGAATATCGTAAATCCCCATATTTTGAGTAATCTCAACGGCATTCGTACTCCATGGTGTTATCATGGCAGCACGTGGCCCTATAAAAAAAGCATCTAAAGTAGTTTGCTCAATTTTAGGTTGATTACCAAATAACCATACTAATTTGGAGATGGTTTCGGTCGATAATTCTTTTGTTGTTTGAACAGCAAATACTTTACTGGTTACGTTTCCAAAGAAATGAATCATTGTGTCTTGATTTGTGAGTTTAAATAATTTGCAAATTTACAATTTTTTACTGATTATATTTTTGCTTTTTTATGAAAGGCCTAGCTTTTATATCGTTTTTTAAAAGGCTTATTAAAAATATTTTTTTAAAATAGACATAACATTGCTATAATACAGTTTTCCAAAGAGATTTAAATGGACTAAAAGATAATAGAGTTGATAGATTTCTAGCCTAATTGTAGTGTTTTCATCATTTGGAATCATGCTGCTGTAAGCCGTATAGAAATTGTTGCTAAAACCACCAAATAATTTGGTCATGGCTATATCCACTTCGTGGTGTCCAAAATAGACTGCTGGGTCGATAAGGTAAGGGGTGCCACATTTAGAAATAAGATAATTGCCTTGCCATAGATCGCCATGCACTAAAGTGGGACGTATGTTTTTAAACAAAGGCTCTACTACACTTGTGATGTTCTGTTCTGTTGGACATTCATGATTGGAAAGTAAGTGTTTTTGCTTTGCCAACTCCAGCTGTGGCCCTAAACGCTCTTGGGCAAAAAAGGCGCTCCAATTAGTGTGCAGAGTGTTGCTTTGCGGTAAACTCCCAATAAAATTATCGTGGTTTAATCCAAAATCTTTAGAACTGGATTGATGTAATTGGGCTAATTGCCGCCCTAGGGTCTCAAAATCTTTTGAGGAAGCAGGTTTGGACTCTATAAATTCCATTACTAGAAAAGCAGAACCTTTAACTTTTCCACATGCCACAACTTTGGGAGTTTTTATTGTGTTGCTATTGTCAATGCACTGCAATCCAAAGGCTTCTGTTTGAAACATTTTTAGAGCATCTCCAGTTGGGTTCAATTTTAAAAAGTAAGAGCTGTTGGGAGTATCCATGCGATAAGCTTTTGAAATATCGCCACCAAGAACAGGAGACACCTTTATAATGCTTTCGCTTAGTAAATCTGATAGATGGTATTTTAAACCTTGATCCATGACTTTTTAATCATTTTCATCAAAAGATTTTAGAATTTTAGCATCTCATAAAACAAACATCCATTATATGGTTTTGAGATACCATTCAAAGTGGCAAGCACATTCCTTAGGCTTTTCTTTCCAACAGCGCCATGTAAAAACCATCGAAACCAGATTTATGCGCCAATACTTTTTTGTCTTTTATCAAAGAAAAATTACCACCAGCTTCTGACTTTAAAAAGCTAGCCACTTGATTTTGGTTTTCCGAGGGCAATACAGAACAGGTCGCGTACACCATTTGCCCGCCCACTTTAACCATTCTGGAATATTGTTGAAGGATGTCTTGTTGGGTTACTTTTATCTTTTCAATAAACTCTGGCTGTAATTTCCATTTGGCATCGGGGTTTCTACGCAGTACACCTATGCCAGAGCAGGGGGCGTCAATCAATACCCGGTCTGCTTTATCGTAAAGTTTTTTAATTACTTTAGTAGATTCGATGGCTCGTGTTTCGATATTATGTGCACCATTACGTTTGGCCCTACGCTTGAGTTCGTTTAATTTATTGCCATAAATATCCAAGGCAATTATTTGTCCTTTATTTTCCATTAAAGACGCGATATGCAATGTTTTTCCACCAGCGCCTGCGCAGGCATCTACCACGCGCATGCCCGGTTGAACATTTAAATACTCAGCGACCAATTGAGAGGAGGCGTCTTGCACTTCAAAATGGCCATTTTGAAAGGCTTCTGTAGTAAATACATTGGCACGTTCTTTTAATTTTAGAGCGTTAGGATACTCTTTTAATATTTCGGTTTCAATATCTAAGTCAAATAAAGTTTCTTGTAACTTTTCTTTAGTGGTATTAAGGGTGTTAACTCTTAAAATAACATCGGCTTGTTCATTTAAAGCGGTTATTTCTTTAGTCCAAACCGCTTCTCCTAACTCTTTCTCTCCCATTATGTCCATCCAATCGGGAATGGATTCCTTGAACTTCCGAATTTTAGAAAGTTCATCAAAGCGTCCTTTTATTTTACGGGTTGGCGTTTGTTCAAAATAAGACCAATCGGGTAATTTTATACCTTTTAAAGTTGCCCAAACAGCAAACATGCGCCATAAGTTTTCACGATCAAAAGGTTCTTTAACTTCAGCAATTTCTGCATACAAACGTTTCCAACGTACAATATCATAAGTGGTTTCTGCAACAAAAGCCCTGTCGCGTGCCCCCCAACGTTTATCACGTTTTAAAAGTTGTTGTATAACCTTATCGGCATAGTTTCCTTCGTTAAAAATCAAAGTTAACCCGTCAATAACGGCAAAGCATAAATTTCTATGTAATCGCATGGTGTGTAAATAAGGTTGCAAAGTTACGTTTAAAATATGTACTTGTTTAATCGTTTATGAGTTTATTGAAAAACACTTTTGTTTTTTTTAATATTAAAATGTTTCAAAAGGCATAGCTGTAATGCCGCTGATAAGAATTTTACATGACGAGATATAAAAGTGAACCCTTTTTAAGGGTTTCCCATAACTAGTGTGGCTTTTATAAACTTTAATGTGACATGTTAGACCATTGTGTGAAATGGCAACATTCATAATTGAAATTTGTTAAAAAAAACATGATTTTAAAAAGATATATATTGAAATTAGCTTAAGAAAGCTTTGAAAGTCGATTAAATAAGGGTTTTTTTGCACTTTTATTTATAAAAATTAAAATCCACACGATTTATGCCTAATCTGTTTGGTTTGTGCTTTTTAGGGTGTATATTTAAAGTGGATATTTAAGTCCTATTTAAGGATTGTTATTTATAATGATTCTTAATATGACAAAAATCATAAAATAGAACTGAGGCTTTATAGAGCTTTGTACCATAATATAAAAAAGATTGTTATGCTTAAATTAAAAAAAATGAATAGAATTATGTTGAAAGTTTTTGCTTTGTTCCTCTTGACCTCAAGTATTGGCCAAGCCCAGGAATTCAATTTAAATAACCAAGAATCTTCATTGAAGGTATTGGGGACATCAAATGTGCATGATTGGGAATTGGAAGCCGAAAACTTAAGAGGAAAAATAAGTTTTAAAAATTTAAATGAATGTATTATTGAGGCATGTAACATTGAAGTTACGGTAGAGGGATTAAAAAGTGGTAAATCCTCTATGGATAAAAACACGTTTAAAGCTTTAAAATCAGAAAAACATAAAACAATATCTTTTAAACTGGTAGAAGTAAAGACAGTGGAAAATAAAGATGCTGGTAAATTTTCTGTACAATCTGTAGGTGATTTAACTATAGCAGGCGTTAAAAAGCGTGTAGATTTAAATTTCATTTTAAACCATACTGAAGGAAAAGTAAATTTAACAGGAGAAAAGAAAATTAAAATGACCGATTTTAATGTAGACCCTCCCAAGGCTATGTTTGGTGCTATTACTACAGGAGACGAAGTACTCATTAAATTCTCAACGCAATTAAAGTAAAATTAAAGCAAATTTTAAATTAAGAAACTATGAAAGCAATATTAAAAAAAGCAATATTATCAACAGTCATATTAACGGGGTTTACTTTTTATGCCCAAAACAGAACGCTTGATAATTATAGACAACCAGATAAAAACGGTATAAATGTATTTGAAAGTGAAAAAAGTACTAGCTCATCTTTTGATGGGGTAAAAGTTAGAATTGGTGGATCGTCTACATTGCAATTTCAATCTATTGAAAACGAAAATTCTGGTGCGATTCCTTTAGCAGAAATAGGAAGTAATTTTAACTTGGCTACTGCTAATTTAGATTTAGACGTGGCTTTGTACGATGGGGTTAGAATGCACTTGCGTACCTATCTATCTTCTCGTCACCACAACGAACCGTATGTGAAAGGTGGGTATTTTCAGATAGATAAGTTGGATTTTGTTAGTGAAGGTTTTTTGGAAAACTTTATGAAGCATGCGACTATTAAAGTTGGACACATGGAAAATAACTATGGTGATGCACACTTTAGAAGAAGTGACAATGCACAAACCATTTTTAATCCATTTGTGGGTAACTTGATTATGGATTCGTTTACTACAGAGGTAGGTGCGGAGCTGTACTATAAAGCAGATAACGGATTTTTAGGAATGGTTGGTTTTTCTAATGGTAAATTAAACCAAAATGTTAAAAAATCTTCAGAAGGTACTACAGGTGGCGCAGCATTTTTGGCAAAACTAGGATATGATAAACAAATTACGGATGATATTCGGTTTAGATTAACAGGGTCTTTATATAATACAGGATACGCACAAAATGTGTATTTGTATAGTGCAGATAGAGCAGGTTCTAGATATTATAGCATTATGCAAGATGCAACGGCTACAAGTGATAACTTTAGATCAGGTCGATTTGATCCTGGTTTTAAAAACAAAATTACTGCTGTTATGATAAATCCATTTATAAAATATGGTGGGTTAGAATTTTTTGGAACGGTGGAGTTAACTTCAGGAAAAAGCTCAAGTGAAGTAGATAGAAGAAATACGGAACAATATGCAGCAGAAGCACTTTACCGATTTGGTCAAGAAGAAAAATTCTATTTAGGTACACGTTATAATACGGTTAGTTCTGAACTGATAACAGGTGATGATATAACTATGGATAGATTCCAGTTAGGTGCAGGTTGGTTTATGACTAAAAATATCTTAATGAAGGCAGAATATGTTGTTCAAAACTATAACGACTATCCTGTTGGAAATCTTCTTGAAGACGGTAAGTTTAACGGATTTACTCTAGAAGCGGCCATAAGTTTCTAAGTAAAAAAGAATATAAGTTATTTAACAAGCCTCAAAGAATACTATTTAATTATTTGTAAAATATTAAATGGGTATGTACCTTGAGGCTTGTTTGTTTAAAAATATGAGATAAAATATTATGAAAACGCTAACACTCTTTATTTTTAGTTTAATCTCGTTTGCATTTGCAAAAGGCGATACAGCAGCTGCAGAAGCTTTGGTCCTGGTTACACCAAGCAGTAGTTTGTCTGTTAAAGGCACTACTAATGTTAATGATTTTGAATGTGCTTATAATATGGATGAATTAAAACATCCAATTTCAGTTTTTTTTAAAAAACAAGGGGATAAGCTTGTTTTTAGAAGAACAGCTCTAGTTTTAGATAATAGTTGCTTTGATTGTGGAAGTAAAGGAATTAATAGTGACTTTCAAAAAATTTTAAAAACAGAGAAGCAACCAAAAATTTACTTGTATTTAAAAGAATTAAAAGCAAAAAACGCGAGTCCTAAAATAAATTTAGCTTCTGTAGATATAAAAATTGCTGGCATTACAAATGCTTATGAAATACCTGTAACCATTATAGATAAGGATAACATGTCTGTAAACGGGCGTGTAAGTATTCGTTTAAGTGATTTTAATATGGAGGGGCCTAAAAAGCTTTTTGGTCTTATAGAGGTTGATGATACGGTGAAAATAGATTTTCAATTGGAACTTAAGGAACTGTAATGTTAAAACATATCTCGACATCCATTCAATAACGTCTGTTATTTTAGCTTCTTTTGAAGTTTAGCAGTATCTGTTAAGCTGTTTATGGTGATTTTTGGGTTGTTATATAGATAAACACTGCTACTGCCAGAGGCTTCAATAGAAATGTTGTTTGTGGCATCAATTGTAGCTTCGCTAGTGTTTTCGCAATTAACATCACCAGTTTCTATGCTATAGTTTTTGCCCATAAACTGTGCAGAATTATTGGTGCGTAGCCATAAACTATGCCCTGTGCCATTAATCTCGGCATAGGCACGTTGATAGAGCATCGCTTTTAATGCTGTTGATGTTATTAAGCCATTCAATCTACTCGAATCATTTAAGATAAATTCAGAATGATGGCTTCTTAAATCCAATTTGGTTTTAGAACGATCATGTCCTTCAAATTTGAAGGAATCGGTTTTTATGGTTAAATCCATCTTTGATGAACCGCTTGCTTTTACATTGGCACAAGGTAATTCTAGTGTGTTTAAAGATTTTATCTCGGCTTTGTCACGTGTTCTAATCGTGTTAAGGTTTGTGTCGTAGGTTACTTTAATCTTTAATCTTTTTTTAGAAGTGATTTTATGTGTTTTGGTAAAAGAGAGCAGGCTGTCCCGAACATCAAATTGAATAACGGCATGGAGATTTTCGTCGGTTTCGATTTCCACAGAGGCTTGAGCACCATACTTAAGTTCAATCTCGAGATCTTGATTCACATCCAGGGTGTGAAATGAGTTTATAAGGGTTTCTTGAATAACGATAGTTCTATTCCCTTTTATTTTCTCGAGTTTTTGGGCATGAAGTGATAAACATAAAAATGAAATAAAAAATAAAACCCCTACGCTTTTGCCCATATTGTAACCTGTTATAATAATCTGGCAAAGATAAACAAAAACCTACTCTAAGTTTGGTAAATTGGCGATTAATGCTGGTTTGTTGCGGGGTGATCTGGGAACAGAGTCAGTGCTCGAATACAGTATTGCTCCATTTTTTTTTCGTCATTTTAAAATAAGTACAACATCCTTAGAAACTTCCAGAGCTGGTGTGTTTTAGTGTTTTTACGATTTTACCTTTATGCCTTTTTTGCTAATATTTATGTTAACGTCATCAGATTTTGCATCAAGGCCTTCTTGATTAATTTTTATATGGCTGGTATTGGATTTTAGTTCAATGCCATTTTTGTCAATTTTCACTTTTGGCATGTCCATTTCAATACTAAAATCATTATCATTTTTATTTGTGGAACAGTCTAAGCATTGGACATGTGGTTCAAAAACCTGTACAAAATGGTTAACATGTTCCTGGGTAATAACGCTATGGTTATTAGAACCACTATAATAAAAGCTTTCGGTACTTTTGTTGGAGTATATCACGCTGCCCTCAGGTAAATAGAGGGTAATCTTTACTTCTTGATCATTGTACCTATGTTTAGGGTCGGTGGTCCAGTAAGCATCCAATAGTAATTCATTATTTTTAAATTGATATTTGTACTGGATGTTTTTGGCTCGGTTTATTGCTTTATCATAATGACTTCCATCGGCGCTTTTAGCGATAACCATAGTGGCCAAACTATCTCTTGTAGGTTTTACAGCAATACGGATATCCGAGGCATAAATAAGCGGGCGCTGGTTTGCGTCTCTAATCATTTTAAAAGTATTTTCACGTCTTTTAAAATTGCCATTAAAAAGCTCATGTTCGCTCATGCTAATTTTTACAGTGTCTTGCGCTGTAATGGGCAGTTCGTATCTTTCCATATAGCGTTCTTCAAAAGCGTGTTCGCTGGCCTGTCTAATACCAATAACGATCAATCCAATTATCGAGATAAGCCATAAGCCTAACCATGTGAACTTGGCAATGCTACCAATAGATTTTAAGTTGTTCACCAAAATCTTCAACCCTAAATAGAATATAAAAAAGAAAGGGATGCCTATGGCAAAAAAACTGAAAATATATATAAGCCACAATGGTACGTTTGTAGCATTTAATAATGCCATTACGCCTAAGCCTCTAATTTGCACAATATCGATAACGCTTAACGAAAACAACGCAACAATTAAGGCTATAAGAACCGATGCAGCAAAAGCAATTAAAAAAACTCCGAAAATTTTAGCAAATATTTGGAGCGTAAACATCACCGCTTCGCTTAAACCATCGAAAAAAGATTTGGAAGTAGATTTTATACGTTGTCCTTGCTTTGGTAAGTCTACATTTTTAACGGTTTCAGAAACCGTTTTCGACACCGTGTCAAAACCGTCTTTAATTTTTTTTTCAATATTTGTGATGTTCACAGGCTCGCCATGCATCATTATTTTCTCGGCGGTAGTTTTCGCTTCCGGAACTAATATCCAAAAAAGGATGTAAATTAGAATAAAGGTACCTCCCGATCCAAAAACCAGAAGCAGCCAAATAAGGCGCATCCAAACGGCATTAATACCTAAATAATGGCCTAAACCTGATGCTACACCTCCTATGTACGAATTATCGGTGTCTCTAAATAGCTTTTTAGGCGTTTTTGTTTTTAAATGTGTTTTTGATTCGTCGTCAAAAATTTCATCATCTACTAAATAATCTTCCGGTTGGCCCATAATGGCAATAATAGCTTCCACTTCGTTAATACCGATTACTTGTTTGTCGTGTTTTACGCGCTCCATAAAAAGCTCAGCAATACGCGCTTCAATATCTGCGAGAATTTCAGAACGTCCATTAGAATCGGTAAACGAACGTTTTATGGCATCTAAATACCGTTGTAGTTTCAGGTAAGCGTCTTCATCTATATGAAAGAAGATACCAGCTAAATTTATATTGACCGTTTTATTCATCGTGTTTTGTTTTTTGGCTTGTTACTAGGTTTACGGCATTTTGTAAAGCATTCCATGTGCTATTCAGTTCATTTAAAAATAAGGTTCCTTTGTCGGTAAGACCATAATATTTTCTAGGAGGACCTGAGGTAGATTCTTCCCATCTATAATGAAGCAGTCCTGCATTTTTTAAACGCGTAAGCAAAGGGTATATCGTGCCTTCTACAACAAGTAGCTTGGCATCTTTTAAAGTACTCAGGATTTCTGCTACATAAGCGTCTTCGTCTTTTAAAACAGACAATATGCAGTACTCCAAAATGCCTTTGCGCATTTGCGCTTTTGTGTTTTCTATCTTCATAATCTAATGCCTTTTAAAAAATCGGTTTTTTATAATTTTAATAGCTTTTAATACGTGTAAGGTTTTACTTTATAAAGTGTATCGTTAACGGATATTGGTATAATACTCCATTTTTTGCTTTTAAGCTGGCCTTTATAATAAATGCTATTTCTAATAGGAAACCGATTATTATCAAAACACCTAAACTACCCAGAACGATAAGTAATGGGGTTAGTTGGTCTAGTGTTATATTATAATCATTAAAATGGATTGTATTAAAGCCTTTAAAAATATTGAAAAAAGTTAATGGTATAGCGAGCATTCCCAGTATGATAGTGTAAATAAAAATGCTAATCTGAAAATTTATAGCATATTTGCCATGGGCATCGATAAATGTCGATTTTTCTTTATTGCACCACCATAAAATCAATGGGCCTATAAAACTTCCAAACGGTATGATAAACCTGCTCAAGGTGGATAGGTGAATAAAAGTAGCAATGTTTTTATGATGTTTGCTTAGCATGATATTGGGTGTGTTAGTTGCTTTTTTTTTAATTTCATTTTGAATCCATTATTTCTTTTTGGAATAGGGCTCTTTTTTAAACCATTTTAAGTCATAACAAAATTTAAAAGGATTGAAAAAGCTCGCTCTCTAAATGTTTTTTTAAAACAATCTTGGAGTCTTATTCAAATATATATCTAAAGGAAGGTACTTTGTTAGGCATAGTACTGTAAATTAACAAAAAATTAACACATAAGAAGTCGTTTTTTTCAATACTTTAGAGAAAAATTCATTTTTTATGATGACGCCTTTAAAAATAAATGCCTTTAATATGCTTAAATTACCCTCGGCGTATTTTTGTGGGGTAAGGGTAACCTCTATAAATCAAAAGATGTGCGTTGTGCAAGTGAAGCACCGATGGATTAATCAAAACCCGTTTAAATCCATGTTTTGGGCTGTACAAGGCATGGCAGCAGAATTAGCCACAGGGGCGTTGGTAATGTCTAAAATTCAAGAGAGTGGCGCCAGAATTTCCATGTTGGTAACCAGCAATAAATCTACATTCACAAAAAAAGCTACAGGAAAAATCACTTTTATTTGCGATGAAGGCATGCAGATTGATGCCGCTCTTAAAACGGCTATAGCAACTGGAGAGGGGGAGCGCTTTTGGTTAAAATCTGTAGGGACTAACGAGGATGGTGTTGAGGTGTCTACTTTTTATTTTGAGTGGAGCTTAAAAGTTAAGTCGTAAATAGTAAACCTTAGTGAGCATTTTTTAAATATAAACCGTTAAAATTAAAATAGAACATTATGATAGCACACGAAATAGATTATAAGATTTATGGTGAAGAAATGCAATATGTAGAAATAGAATTAGACCCTCAAGAAGGTGTTGTTGCCGAAGCTGGTAGTTTTATGATGATGGATGATGGCATTAAAATGGAAACTATTTTTGGAGATGGTTCGCAAAACGATTCTGGATTTCTAGGAAAGATTTTGGGAGCAGGGAAGCGGATACTTACCGGTGAAAGTTTGTTTATGACAGCCTTTTACAACAACCTTACCGGTAAACGCCATGTGAGTTTCGCGTCTCCTTACCCAGGAAAAATAATCCCTATAGACTTAACCGCATTTCAGGGAAAATTTATTTGTCAGAAAGATGCTTTTTTATGTGCTGCAAAAGGAGTGAGTATTGGTATTGAATTTTCTAAAAAGTTAGGCCGTGGCCTTTTTGGTGGTGAAGGTTTTATCATGCAGAAGTTAGAAGGTAACGGTATGGCATTTGTTCACGCTGGAGGTACCATGGCGAAAAAGGTTTTGCAAGCGGGAGAAACGTTAAAGGTGGATACGGGGTGTATTGTTGGTTTTACACAAGACGTCGATTATGATATAGAATTTGTTGGGGGTATAAAAAACACTGTTTTTGGTGGTGAAGGTTTGTTTTTTGCTAAACTTCAGGGCCCTGGAATCGTGTATATACAGTCCCTGCCTTTTAGTAGACTTGCGGGCCGTGTGTTGGCTTCTGCTCCAAAAGGCGGAGGGAAGAACAAAGGCGAAGGCAGTATTCTTGGGGGGATTGGCGACTTATTGGATGGGGATAATAGGTTTTAGAGTTTTTAGTCCTGTCATTTCCAATGAGGCCTGACTGAGGAATCTTACATTGAGGAAGGACCTTAACTAATGAGATTTCTTGTCGTTCACGTTTTTACCTGTTGGACGTACAAAGGGATTCCAAAAACATTCCCATCAATATTTTACAAACTTAATGCCGTTTGGGTTTTTAACGTTTTTGGAATTCAATTTTAATATGTAAACACCATTAGACAGTTGAGAGACGTCAACATTATTTAGGTTAGGCGATTTAATATAAATGACCTCTTGCCCTAAGCTATTGTATATAGCCAAAACATCTATTGCTGTTGTTGTTTCTTTTGAGCTAGAGTGTATCTGTAAAATATTTGATTTAGGATTGTAAGTGGTGAATAGGGTTTTTTCTTCAAAAATATCGGTGCCTAAAACGCCTTCTTCCTTAAATACGATGGAAAACTGTTTTTGTTGCAGGCCTGTATTTAGATATAAATTGGCTTCGCCATCCCTTAAATTATAATACATATTTTTAGTGTTGTCCTTTAAATAGATGGGTAAATCCGCAGGGATGTTTTCCATTTTGCCGATCTCGAATTTATAGACTCCAGCGTGTGTGGCTTTTATTTCTAAGGGCAAATTATCTTCAAGGTTTATACTTGGTAAGGCTTGAATAGACAGTTTTTTACTGTTTTCTGGTAATAACCAGTAAATATCGTCCTGTAAATAATCGTAAGATTCGGCATCATAAGCATTATCATAGCCATAAGTGGTGTTCAGATCATAACCTAAACCAATGGTTTTTATATAGTCTTTGGTAGTAAAGGAAAACCAAAGTTTTGGTCGGCTATCCCCATTCGTTGTTTGCTTGTTTTTAGTAGCATTCGTTCTGTAAAAAACGGATGCACCATTATCTACTTTTGCAAATACGCGTTGTGAGTTATTAAAAATAATGTCGTCTACTGGTGCGCTATTTACGGTTACAAAAAAACCTTGTCCTACAGGGATAAAACCTGTGGGTGCACCTTTTGAGGGAGCACCGTTCGTACTTGTTGAGCCTGCATTCCCAGCTACTGCTGCTGCTGTAAAAGGGATAGGTGATGGCACGCTCATAGTCAAATTATAACTGGCATAACCGCCTTTATAATCTGCCAGATAATGACTGTTATTGTCTGGAAAGTGTTCCCAAAAGTATAAAGTACCATCAATAACGTCTATGTTGTCTGTAATAAATTGATACGCATCAAGTGCAGAGGGGTATGGGTTTCCTACTAAAATATTGAAACCAGCGGTTACAGGAATGGTGTAATCTCCATCATTAGGTGTGCCTTCAAAAATATATTCTTGTAAATTGCCTCCACCTAGGCCGGAGCCTTTCATAGTATAACCTAAACCAGGTGCTAATAAATCGCTAGTGGATAGACGAACCCAATTGTTGTAATGGTTAGTACCGTCAAACTTATGCAGCCATCTGGTGCTTAAAGTGGGGGGTGTACCTGGGGTGCCGGTATGTGCCGCGCTAAACTTTACTGGGTGGCCTTCGGGGTCTTCCAAAAACCCAATCTGCCAGTTTCCTTCTCTATTAACAGGCGAGCTCCAATAGTTATGATTAAAGGCATTACCACTACCTTTTTGCCTGATTTTTAAAGTGCCGATTCCAGTATTGGAAGTTTCACCTTCATGGTTTTGTATCAATTGTGCTTCATTTTTTAAATCAATGGTGCCGTTGTCTCCAATTTCAACTCCTTTTTCAACACTTAAAAGCGTGCCGTTAACAATGAGCTCGCTGCCCGAGTTTATGTTAACTTCTCTAACCAGCGCATCTTCTGTTAAAGTTGCTGTTCCTGCTAAAACGGTTAGTTTTAAACACGAATCGTTCTCGTTGTGCGGGGCAGAATTAATGCCTGAACCATTAAAGTAATTAGCACCATCCCAGACGATCTGGTCTACATAACGTAATTTGAAATATTGGTTGTCTTTAAAAGTTACACCTGTTGCTTTAATACTATGGGGGGGTGTTTCTGTGATGCTTAAATCGTGAACGGTTAAATCAGAGAAATCAGGGGAATCAGAGATTATTAGTTGTAGAGGCGAGCAATTTAAGGTTTCAAGAGACAAAACCGAATTGTTTATCATATGACTTATATCAAAATAAACATCCACCTTTCCAAGTTCATTTCTATTACTAACACGCCATTGGGTGTCTAAATATTCGATATAATCGGTGTTGTTTGTATAAAAATTATAATTTAAATCTCTTTTGTCTTGACCCCAAAACAAAAATTGATCATTTTTTAAAGTGGATGCAAGTTCTATCCTTACAATACCGGAACCTTGAGAATTGATTTGTTGCGACCCATCGTCTGCTTTGCCTATGCCCGCTACATGATAATCATATTCCCCATTTGACATATTATCTTGTTGGTAATAATCAATATCTGTATGTATGGGTATGTTATATTTAGCAGCTAAATAATTGTTTACAATGATACGCTGGGCTTTGTTTATAGCGTAATTGAAATGTATTATTTCAGATATCTCTCCAGCATAGTAGGAGTTGTTGTTGCTTGGTAACATACCAATAGTCAACGGGGTGCTATTATTTGTTATTTTATTAGAAACTTGTGGTTTTGTTGCTATAAGATTTCCTCTATCGTATATTTTAGTACGTTGATTAGAACCTAAACTACCATCAAAATCCATTTGGAGAATGTAAGGTGTGGAGTTCGTGAATGCTGGGTTTCCCGTATTAACCCGATATTTTGTGGTGTTGATATCAACATACAGAAAGTCCTTTGTATAAAAAAACAATGAATATGCATAATTATCACTGTTGCCTGAAGAATATCTTTTAGATAGAATCCCTCTGGGGGTTTTTTCGTCCAGACTTTCCGGCTTTATAACGGAAAACAAAGATATGCTTGAGCTGCCATCCAATATATCCTTGTCGTCTACTGTCATTAAAGTGCTTTTTCCATCTAAATTAATTGCTGGCATTGTATTTAAAGCACTGGATTTATTGAATTCTGGTTGTTCGTTAGGGTTAGTGGAGAGGGCGTCGTTGTTGTTTCCTGAAGCATCAGGCCAAAACGTAACGGGTTCCTTATTCTCAAGAATAATATCATCGGCTTTAAGCCATAATCCGTTAGATGTATGATCGCCAACGCCACCTGGCCCTGTTTGTGAATAATTGAAATTAAAGAAGAATAATAAACTAAGTACTGAAATCGTTTTAATTGCATTCATTATTTTAATAGTAACTTGCTTTTAAACACCCCTAACAAATACTAGCTTTAATAACCATTAAGGGTAAAACAATTAATTTGGCGTACCAAATTTAGACATTTTAATGATGTCGTTACATGATATTTATCAAGAATGTTTTTTTGTGGTTGTAGCGTGTTGATACTGTTTTAGTTATGCTCTAATTCAGCTTTCGTTGTCTTTATATCTTACTTAATTAAAAGTGACATATAAGCTTGCTGTTTCTTTAGTTTATTTAATAATTTCTTGTACGTTTTATGGTCTTATTTTACTGTTAATGCAATCGTTTTTTTAATATCGCCATTATATACAATTTCGAGCAGCGCTTTATCATAAGGCCCCTCACCAATATGCTCGATTAGAATTTCGGTATTCCCTTCTGCATGAATTAAGAAATGGGCCGATTTCGATTTAATCCTATAAGCATCTTTGGCTTTGCCTACTAAGCTTATAGAAGTAATAAAACTGCCCGTATTGCTATTTGTGTTTTTAATTTTAATTTTTTTAGTGCTTCCCAAGGGAATGTTTACATGTTCTGGAATAATTAATTCGGAGGCGACTAGTTTTTCGCCTTCTGGCTGGTCTTTATGGTAAACTTCCATATGGTGTTGCCTTCCGCCGCCTCTTTTGGGCGACCCTGCCGTTACATAAATGCCTTCACCCGACAGAATAGCCTGTGTGCCATGCCTGGGGTAATGCATGGGGGCTTTTACGCTCCATGTTTGGGTTTTAGGATTGTAGGCTTCCACAATGGTATAGGCAGGCCCAGGTTTTTCGCTCTCGCCACCCATTACAAATAATTCATCTTTAAAAGCAATGGTGCTTGGAGCGGCTCTGGGCGTGGGTAAATCGTTTTTTAATGTAGACCATGTCTGGGTTTTAAAATCATAGGTATCAACAGTGGCGATAAGGGGCGCAAATACTCCGCCTTCTCCACCAGATTGCCTTCCTCCAACAGCGTATAGGGTGTTGTTGATAACTGCAGCATGAAAATGATCTCTTTTTTGGGATGCATTTTCTAGAACACTCCACGTGTTCTCTTTAGGGTTATAGGCGTCGAACCAGTTAACATAGCCTCCGTCATGCCCAATGGTATTGCCTCCAATAATATAAAACACATCTTCGTATACAACCAGGCCAGCACCGCCGCGTCTGCGATTTTCAGGAATTTGCGGGCCCTCTATCCAGCGATCGCTAGGCGGATGATATAACCAAACCGCTTCTTCAGGAATTTCTTTGGGAAAATTATTGGTTTTAAATGCGCCTATAACCCAAACAAATCCTTGATAATAAGTTGCCTGAAAATGATTGAATTCTTTCGGGGCTTTGTTAGGTGCTTCTTGCCATGAATTGGTTTTAAAATCATAAACATCTAAGGTTTGTGCAGACTCTCTTCCCCCAAACAAGATAAAAGTATCACCTGCTTGTACAAAAGAACATTCATGGCGTGCCGTATAATGTTCATCTTCATCTTTATCAATCCATAAATCGGTTTTTTTGTTAGTCGTCTGACTGTTAAGAAGGCATGCTGCAGAACAGCACAGAAACACGCTTAAAAAATAGGATGTGGAATAATGGTTTTTCATAACATAAATCTTTAATCTTCGAATTTAGTGAAACACAATAAAATTAGGAAGTATTGCGTTTTATTATTTTATACCAAGATTTTTTTTTAAAGAAGGAGAGGAGGTGTTTTAGGGATAAAGCCATTAAGAAATTGTTAAAGTTAGGCTTTATATATTTTTCTTATTTAATTTTAGGTACTTTTAAACACATGAAATAGTGTTTAATAATAAATATTATTTTAATTTTTTATAAACCAAATCCTACATTAATCATGGCAAGAGCAATGCTTGAGTATACCATTACGATACTCCACAAAGTAAGTTTTGATACAACACTGTTCTGTAAAGAAGTACAAAAAGCTTTAGAGCGATTATTACCTTATGAGGTTGAAGAATTAAAAATATTTATTCGTTCCCTTATTTTACAGAACCCAGAATTAGACCAGTGTTTAGTTTATTTTAAACAACAGCCTTTTGAAGAAGCTATGAGAAAAGAGGCTATGAGAAAAGAAGTGGTGTAAGTATAGCGCATAACATACCTACTCGTTAGTGCATTTTAAATGGTATAATACGTCTTTAAAATGCACTTAATCTTTAAATTTTATATCCTTTTTTATTTGGGTAGTGGGCTGATAATCTTAACATTTTGAAACGCAATAGCACCTCTAATAACTCCAGATATCACATCCTGCAATGCGCCAACGATATGCATTTTTAGTTCGCTTTTATGATAAATGAGACTGACCTCCCTAGCTGGAACTGGTTCATTAAAATGATGAAGGTTTTCTTTTTTGGCTTCATGAACATCTAATGTATGCAGATAGGGGAGTAGTGTCATACCTAAACCTTCGTTTGATAGTTTAATAAGGGTTTCGATACTACCACTTTCTAGTTGGAAATTTTCGTCTGTTTGGCTTTTAAAGGCTTTACATAAGTTAATGACTCCATCACGAAAACAATGTCCATCTTCTAAAAGTAACATGTCGTTTATATCTAAGTCTTTTACATCAATTTTTTTATTAGAGAATAGCCTATGCCCTTTAGGGATATAATTCACAAAAGGTTCGAAATATAACACACGTTCTTTAATGTCTTCGTTTTTAAGAGGTGTAGCTGCAATAGCGGCATCTAAATGGCCGTCTTTAATTCTTGTAATAATATCTTCTGTAGTAAGTTCTTCTATTTTAAGTTTTACTCTAGGGTGTTTTTTTATAAAAGTTTTTAAAAACATAGGAAGTAGAGTAGGCATAATAGTTGGAATAACACCCAACTTAAATTCTCCACCAATAAAGCCTTTTTGTTGATCTACGATATCTTGGATTCGGTAAGATTCATTGACAATACTGCGAGCTTGATTAACAATCTTTTTACCTACTTCGGTAAGTTCAATGGGCTTTTTGCTCCTATCGAAAATGATAACGCCTAATTTGTCCTCTAGTTTTTGGATTTGCATGCTCAATGTTGGTTGGGTAACAAAACATTTTTCGGCAGCTTTAGTAAAATTCTGGTTTTCGGCAACGGCTAAAACGTAATGTAGTTGTGTAATAGTCATAATTATCAATTTAGGTTATAAAAATATAAAAACTATCAATAAAACTTATAATAATAAGTGTTAATTATAGATTAAATTTGATATAAGAGAACTAAAATTTAAATATTATGACGTTAAATAGCTTAGGATTAAACTCCAAAAAGGCCAAAGACTTGGCAAATGATTTAAACCATTTATTGGCTAATTTCCAAATTTATTATCAGAATTTAAGAGGCATCCATTGGAATATTAAAGGGAAGCGTTTTTTTGATTTGCATGTAAAATTTGAAGAACTTTATACTGATGCTAATGTAAAAGTTGATAACATAGCAGAACGTATTTTAACATTAGGGGGTACACCCTTGCATACCTTTGATGACTATTCTAAAGAAGCGCAAGTGCCAGTTGGGAAAAACATTTCTCAAGATGAAAAGGCGGTTCAATTAATTGTAGATTCTTTATCTGAATTATTGAACATTGAAAGACAGATTTTAGACAAATCGGGTGATATTAATGATGAAGGCACCAATGCTATGATGAGTGATTTTATTTCAGAACAGGAAAAAACAGTTTGGATGATGAAGGCTTGGCTGGGCGAAACCGTTTAAGAGATAAAGCAAAGGCCTGAGAGCTTTTTGTTATTTCGAACGAAGCATGAGGGAGAAACCTCTATACTTATTTATACTTATTAGGTGTTTTTATGATTAATTTTTTTAGAGTTGAGATTTCTCGTCGTCATGCTTCCTTTTTCGAAATATCAATGCGTATTTGTCATTCCGAACGAGGTACGAGGAGGAACCTCTATACTTATTAGGTCTTTTTATGATTAAGCGCTTTTCGATAGCTATACAAATCTGTAGAAAAAGTAGCGATGATATAGTTTTGAATTTCTAAAACAAGCCCCGAGCCTTTATTTCCAGATACTTATTAATCGTGTCGATAGTTAAGGCTTGTGGTGTGGTTAAAATAGAGTAAATACCATATTTTTTTAATTCGTTTACGATAAGACGCTTTTCAAAAGCGAACTTCTCGGCAATAACCTTGTCATATACTTGCTGGACGGTTTCTGCCTTTTCATTAATGAGGGTGTTAAGTTCTGTATTCTTAAAAAATATAACCACCAATAAGTGGTTTTTAGCAATGGCTTTTAAATAGGGGAGTTGCCTATGTAATGCATCCAAAGTCTCAAAATTGGTATATAAAAGTAAAAGGCTCCTATGGTTTATGTGCTGTTTGATATTTGCGTAAAGTCTGCCAAAATCACTTTCAAAAAAATCGGTATCTACATTGTATAGGTTCTCTAAAATTAACCGCATTTGCGACGTTCTGCGCTCTGCTACAACACGATTTTCTACTTTCTTAGAAAATGTTAACATGCCCGCTTTATCCTGTTTTTTTAAAACCACATTACTGATAACTAAAGTGGCATTAATAGCATAGTCTAGTAAACTTAATTGTTCAAAGGGCATTTTCATCATGCGGCCTTTATCGATAAGAGCATATACAGGTTGCGATTTTTCATCTTGAAACTGATTAACCATCAAATTATTTTTCTTGGCTGTAGCCTTCCAATTTACGGTACGCAAATCATCACCTAAAACATATTCTTTTATTTGCTCGAATTCCATAGTATGCCCTAAGCGCCTTACTTTTTTAAGACCGTATTGTAAAGCGTTTTTATTGATGTTTAACAATTCAAATTTCCGCAATTGTTTAAAGCTTGGGTATGTGGGTACCATTGCGTTTTTGCAAAAAGTATAACGTTTGGCTACCAAACCGAAAACGGAAGTGGTGTAAATATTTAGAGTTCCAAAATGGTATTCGCCACGCTCAAAAGGCTTTAAATCGTAATGGACGGTTTTAGCTTGCTTTGGAGCTATATGTACCTTTATCTTAAAATCTCTAACTTGAAATTGCTCGGGTATTTCATCAATAATGTCAATATAAATATGGATACCATAAGTGTTTTTAATATGAATGTCTATTTGGTTTGTATCGCCATTTGAAAATTTATCTGGTAAAATACGTTCTGCTTCTAGTTGATTTCCTGTAAAAAGAATGAGAACATCCAATAAAAAGAAGGCTCCTAAAATTAAAATACATAGTTGAGCGACAATGAAAAGCAAGGGCACGAAATAACTTAAACCAAAGAGCAAAACAATGGCAATGCCTGCGTAAAAAAATCGGGGCTGTATGTAAAAAGGACTTAGAAACTTCAAGTTTTTTGGTGTTAGTTGAAAATAAGTGGCTAAAAAAGTGTGTAATGTATATTAAAAAAGCGAGTTCGTATTGGCTTTAGAACTGGTAATCGTGCCCCTTTTTAACCTGCACACTAACGGGGTACTTCAACAGTTTCAATAATTTGTTGTATAACGTCTTTGCTAGTCATTCCTTCCATTTCTCGTTCAGGTGTTACAATAACACGGTGGTGCAATACAGGTGTTGCGGCACGTTTTATGTCTTCGGGGGTTACAAAGTCCCGCCCTTCCATAGCTGCAAAAGCTTTGCTGGCCTTTAAAATGGCAATGGAAGCTCTGGGCGAAGCTCCCAAATATAAATAGGGATTGTTACGTGTTGCCAAAATAAGTTGTGCAATGTACTTTAGCAAATGCTGTTCTACCAGCACTTGGGTGACCAAACTTTGATAGGTTTCAATTTGTGCGCCTGTTAAAAAAGAGTGTATCGCTTCCGTTTTAATACCGTCTTTTAAAGCATGTTCTTTAGTTAGAATGCCTATTTCTTCCTCTAAATTGGGATAATCTACATCTATCTTGAATAAAAAACGGTCTAATTGTGCTTCTGGTAATCTGTATGTGCCTTCTTGCTCTATAGGGTTTTGTGTGGCTAATACCATAAAAGGCGACTCTAATTTATATTGGGTGCCGTCTATAGTGATTTGCTGTTCTTCCATCACCTCAAAAAGTGCAGCTTGTGTTTTTGCAGGAGCTCTGTTAATTTCGTCAATAAGGATCATATTGGAGAAAACAGGGCCTTTTTTAAATTCGAAATCAGAAGATTTTAAATTAAAAATAGACGTTCCTAAAATATCACTGGGCATCAAATCTGGTGTAAACTGAATACGGCTAAAGCCTACGCTTA
Source organism: Mariniflexile ostreae (assembly GCF_042427585.1). NCBI lineage: Bacteria > Pseudomonadati > Bacteroidota > Flavobacteriia > Flavobacteriales > Flavobacteriaceae > Mariniflexile > Mariniflexile ostreae. The sequence continues at coordinate 27,545 of NZ_JBHMFC010000020.1, forward strand.
ACGACTTAGCCAATAGTTTGGCCGTAATGGTTTTGGCAACGCCAGGTACGCCCTCAATAAGAGCGTGCCCTTTAGCGAGAAGTGCTGCAATAAGCATGTCTACCATATCTTTCTGTCCAACAATTACCTTACCAACTTCTTGTTTGATACGCTGTACGTTTTGTTGCAATTCCGATACATCCAAACGGTTCTGAAACTGTAAACTGGTTGGGCTTTCTGGTGTAGCACTTAGGTGTTCTGGAGCGTTACTATCAGGTTTTGGTTGATAGTCTAATGGGTTTTCTGGGTTTGTGTGGTTTTCCATATTATTTAGAGTAGAAGGCTTCTATGTGTTTGTTAAGGGTGATAAGGTTGGTTTCAGTAAAGTCATTTTTGCTTTTTAACCAACTTATATATTGAATCAATTGTGCAATCTGTTCTTTTTTCTTACCTGATTTTTCTGTTAATTTTATGATAAACTCGTCGTTTAATTTGGATGTGTCCAGTTTTAAATCGTTTCGAATATGTTCTAAAAAATACGCCATTTTTTTTTCTATCAGGTTTTTGTGGTCCTGGGTTTCAAAGTATAAATTAGAAATGGTTTTAACAAAAAACACGCTGGTGTTTTGAAGCGGATGAATCACTTTAACAACACGTTGGCGGCGTTTTGCATTAAAAACCATAAAAAGCAAGGTTAAAAGTAAAGCCATGTACCATGCCCATTTAAAGGATGTTTGCTCTAAAAACCAACCTAAATCTGATTTGGGTTCTACATCGCTACCATAGGAGGTATATATCTTCGTATACGAATCATAATAAATATCTGTTTGAGGTAGGTAAGAAAGTAAGCCGTTTACATAGTTGTACCGGTTGTCTTTTAGTAGATTGTAATTTGTAAATACTTTAGGCTGAAGATGTAAATAAATATAGCCCTCGCCAAAAGGAATACCCAAAAAGTTTACCCTTTTTTCATCGATTCTCGAATGGCCTAAAATGCTGTGGTGATGTGTGTCGAATTCTGAAAAATAATAATCGCCCTTATTCCTATCAATATCTATGTTTTTAGATTCTAAACGCTTGTCTGTAAAGCTAAGTGCAGAGGTGCTGTCTTTCTCATTAAAAATATATTGCACGTTTAACTTTAGCGTATCCATCATTACTTGGGGTAGATGATAATCTGAAATAAATACCGTGTTTCCAGCTTCTGCAAAAGAGAGCAAAGCATTAACAGATTCATAATGTATATAATTTGAATGGCCAATGATGATATAATTGCCTTTTGCAACATGTTCGCCATGGCCCATTTCAGAATTAGCATATAAATAACTGGAAGGCGTATGATAAACGGTACGTAGCTTTTGGTCTTTAAAAATGGTTTTTAACTCTTTGTGAAAAATGCTTGTTCCATAAGGTTTGTTGCTCTTTTCATCAAAAGATTCTTCCCAGTCTATCACTTTGGTAAACCGAATATCTAGTAGGAAAGCCAGAGCGATAACCGCTGCAGTAATAATGAAAATAGATGCAGGTTTTTTCATTATGAAATGGCATTTAAAAGATTGGTAAAATTGGTTTTGGCTGTGTTGTACTGGTGGTTATCGACATCAAACTCGCCGTACCAAGTATAATTGTATAAATATAAGGTGTAGCTGAATTTTTCAACAAAAGGCTGATGGCTTAACTCATTTAAATAATCGGCATTGGTTTTGTCATCCTCAAATTTTATAAGCTTTTTTAAGCTTAAGGTTTTTAAGACCAGTAGATAGTGGTAGCGAATGGCCAGTCGGTAATCTTTATCATTTTCTGCAATGTTTATAAGAGACTGGATGTTTGTGTTTTCGATGTTTTCTGCAGTAATCTCTCCACTTTTATTAAGTTTTTGATGTTGGCGTCTCGAAAATAAGCCGCTACCACCTTCATTTAATAGTAAGAAAGCGAGATAGCCCACGGCGCCAATAAGGGCTATAATGAAAAGCCAATCGAGGGCTCCTAAATTCATGGACAGGACATCTTCGTTGTTCTTTACTTTAGTCTTGTTTTTTTGATTCTTATAATCGGCTATTTCTCCGCTTCCAGAGGCTGTGTGGCCAATAATGTCCTGGCCATTATAATCATACTTAGATCCAGAATAACGGGTTTTAAAATCGGTGTCGAATTGATTGTTATATTGTGGATGTTGCGTATGGGATACAGCAAAACCTATATGATTCTGAAAAAAGAAGCATAATATCCAACAGATATAGACAAGGCGTTTGTTCAACATCAAAAAGCAGGATTTAAGATGCTAAGTTGTGCTTTTCTATATACTTTAAAGGGGTAGACAAGATAGTAAAAGCTGATAAGACCTAGTGTAAATAAAATAATAGATACAGAGAGCCAATTGGGCATACTGTTGGAGTATCGGGTTACGAAACCTTCTAAAAAACCCGCGGAAAATGTAAAAGGAAAGGTGCTTATTAATATCTTAACTCCTGTTTTAGCCCCTTGTTTAAAGGAGGTCATTCTCGAGTGGGTATTGGGGAATAAGATGCTGGCACCTAGAATGAGGCCTGCTGCAGCTTCTATTACGATGGCAAAAATCTCCATAGAGCCATGGATCCAAATACCACGAACACTTTCCCAAAACACATCTTTTTCGTAGAAGAAATATTGAAAAGAACCTAACATGATACAATTTTTAAAAAGGATATAAACCGTGCCAATACCGCCAAAAACCCCTAATATAAAGGCGATAATGCCTACTTTTAAATTGTTGACTGTGATGCCGATGAAACCGCCCCAATTACTGCCGCTTTTATAGACCGCCACCGGGTCGCCATTTTCTATATTCTCTAAAGTCATATTAACATATTGGTCGCCTAAAATAGAACGCACAAATTCAGCATCATTAGCAGCAGAAATGACCCCAATAAAGGTAAACAGTATAAAAATGGCAAAAGCAATGTAGATATATTTTCTATATTGGTGCACAAGCAAGGGCACTTCTGTTTTCCAGAAACTTAAAATGCGATGGGTGTCTTCGCGTTTGGTTTTATAAATTTTCTGAAATCCTTTGGCAGCAAGTTGGTTTAAATAAACAATCACTTTGCTTTTGGGATAAAAGGTTTGGGCGTATGCTAAATCATTAATAACTTGAATGTACTGAGAAGCCAGCTCATCCGGGTTGTTGAAATTGTTGTTGAAAATAGCGGTTTCAAAGCCTAACCATTTGTCTTTATTTTGCTTGATAAATGCAACTTCTCTCATATATGTGATAAAGTTCGTTCGAACTTTTTCTATGTCCTAAAAATATCTGAAATTTGCCCGAATTTGTTTAGAAAGCTTAAGCGAATTCAAATTAAAAAATAAAATGTCAGAGTTACAAATTAACACCACCCAAAATGTAAAAATAAAATTCACGGCTGCTGGAGCAGGAGAACGTTTGGTGGCTTTTGTAATTGATAATGCGATAAAGATAGGGTATTTGATTGTTTTAAATAGCATGTTTGGCCTTTTTGAGGATATGGATAGGTGGTCGCAAATAGGGCTAAATACCATCCTTAGTTTTCCTGTGGTGTTTTATACGTTGGCATTGGAGTCGTTTTTAGAAGGGCAAACCTTAGGAAAAAAAATGATGAAAATAAGAGTGGTTAAGATTGATGGCTTTCAAGCTTCTTTTTCAGATTATGTGGTGCGGTGGTTTTTCAGGATTGTAGATATTTATATTTTTGGACTCGGTTTTTTTATAATTTCTTCCAGTAAAAAGTCACAGCGTTTAGGTGATATGGCGGCGGGAACAGCAGTCATTCTGTTGAAAGACCAAGTAAATATAAGTCATACTATTTTGGAGCATTTAAAACAAGACTATAGGCCTAGCTATCCTGATGTAGTAAAATTATCGGATAATGATGCGCGCATTATTAAGGAAACGTTTATAAATGCAAGAAAAATTCAGGATTACAATACATTAGTGAAATTGCGTAATAAGATAATGGAGGTTACCAGCATTAAAGAAAGAAAACAAAAAACGGATATCGAGTTTATAGATGTAATATTAAAGGATTATAATTTTTATACCCAAAACATGTAAGCAGAGAACCACTTTTTCTTTTTTAGAAAAAGTGTGTGAATCGCTTACCCTGAGCAAGGTTGAAGAGGGTAAAGAGAGGTTTTGTATTTTGAATATTGTAATATACACGATAGGAATTGCGGATAGCACAAAAGGTGCTGAGGTCCATTTAAAATAAACATATTGTCACGGGTAAATCCTAAAGGCTATTGAATTAAATAAAAAAACTATGTTTTATACAGTAGAGATTTTAGGAACCATCGCTTTCACCATTTCTGGCGTGTTGGTAGCCATGAAAATGAGAATGGACTTGTTTGGCATATTAATTATTGCTTTTGTTACTTCTGTTGGCGGAGGTACGCTTCGGGACTTGCTTATTGGTAATAGTCCTGTTTTTTGGATGGTTGATATGATGTATACCTATGTTATTTTAGTTTCTGCATTATTTGCGATAATATTTAGAAACAAACTTAATTACTTGCGAACCTCTTTGTTTTTGTTTGATACCATTGGTATTGGCCTTTTTACGGTTATTGGTATAGAAAAGGGGCTAAGTATAGAACTGCACCCCTTTATTTGTATTGCCTTAGGAACCATGACCGCTAGTTTTGGAGGGGTTATTCGAGATATTTTATGTAATGAAATACCCATCATCTTTAGAAAAGAAATTTACGCTACGGCATGTATTCTAGGCGGTGTTGTTTATTTCATATTAAGGGAGTTTCCTATAGATGATAATTGGGTGTTTATCATTTCGGGCTTGGTTGTTATTTTAGCAAGGCTGTTGGCGGTTAAATTTAAAATTGCATTGCCCACCGTTTATTCTAACACCTTAGATTGAGTTGTTCTTTAGAAGAATAAGGGTGCTATAGGTGTTTTTAGGGTTTATTTAATGATTTCAACCTTGCGGATGTAAATGTTTTTCATGGGCCAATCGCCATCATCCGTTTTAACCTTTGCAATTTTATCTACGACATCCATGCCATCTATCACTTTTCCAAAAATGGTATAATCACCATTTAAAAAATGAGAGCCCCCATGCTGTTGTACAATAAAAAATTCATAAGGTGAGGCGAGCTTGTGCGGGTTTTCAATTTCTCCACTAGGCATGGAGATAACGCCCCTATCATGTTTAAAGCCCCGTTTTGTATCAGTTGGTAGCAAATACCTTCCAATTTTCGTGCGTTTTCTCGCAGTTTTCTTGTCATCGCTATTGCCTGCCTGTACCATAAAATTATCAATAACACGGTAAAACTGTGTGCCGTTAAAATAATTGCGTTTTGTTAAATAAATAAAATTGGCACGATGGAATTTTGTTTCTTCAAAAAGCAAAATATCAATGTGCCCCAAATCTGTGGTAATGCGCACTTTATTTTCCTTGTTTTTCTTTTCGTATTCTAAAAAGAACTCCATAGCTGTATTGGAGTCTGTTAGTACAGGGAATTCTGGTGCTATTTTATCCTCAGAAATGCTTTTTTTGGCAGTTATATCTGTTGCTATAGAGTCTGTAACAACCTCTTGTGGTGTCTCAGTTTTAATTGCATTTTTATTTTTAGATTGTTTATCTTCACAATTCAGAAAACATATAGAAATACAAATGAGCTTTATTAGTCGCATATTATGAATTTTGACGAGTTTTTAAAACGAATTTCAAAAATAAAGAATATACCGCTTCCAGCCGAATCCTCTCAGTTTAAAATGGCGCCTTCTTTTAGACAGGGGGTATTAGAAAACCAACAAGAGGTGACCAAAAACGCTAAAAGTGCTGGTGTATTGGCTTTTTTTTATCCGGATCAAGATAGGGAGACCCATTTTATTTTAATTTTAAGGAACACTTATAAAGGGGTGCACTCTGCACAAGTGGGGTTTCCTGGCGGAAAGAGGGAGGCGCAAGATACATCTTTACAAGATACCGCAGTTAGGGAGACTTTTGAAGAGATTGGGGTGCCTATCGCCGATATGGAAATCGTTTGCCCATTATCACAAATTTATATTCCTCCCAGTAATTTTTATGTTCATCCTTTTATGGCGATTTCCAAAACAACGCCCCACTTTATTAGGCAAGAAGATGAGGTGGAAAGCATTTTAGAAATTCCGTTACAGCAATTTTTTGATGATAATTTTACAATAAGGGAAATAGTTTCTACTTCGTACCATGTTGATGCAGAGGTGCCTGCCTATAAGTTGAACAATCATATCGTTTGGGGGGCAACGGCCATGATGCTAAGTGAAATTAAAGACCTTCTAAAAGAACTCATGTAATTTGTAGATTTATTACATTTGTGGAATTAATATCACTAACCTAATTGGAAGCTTGATTTATGGGATTGTTTAAACGAAATCCATTCGGACATATATTATTTGTAAAGAAATGGCTCATCAGAATTTTTGGTGTGCTTACTCACAGACGTTTTAGGGGCTTTAATGAATTACAGATTGTGGGTTCAGAAGTTATTAAAAACTTGCCCGATACCAACGTGTTGTTCATTTCAAACCATCAAACCTATTTTGCAGATGTCGTGTCTATGTTTCATGTATTCAATGCTAGTTTAAGTGGCCGTTTAGATTCTATAAAAAATGTGGGCTATATCTGGGATCCCAAATTGAATATTTATTATGTAGCGGCAAAAGAAACCATGAAGGCAGGTTTGTTACCAAAAATTTTGGCTTATATGGGGTCTATCAGTATCGAACGCACGTGGCGTTCTGAAGGTAAAGAAGTGAACAGACAGGTAAAAATGAGTGATATTTCTAGTATTGCAAAGGCTTTGGATGACGGTTGGGTAATTACCTTCCCACAAGGAACCACCACCCCATTTAAGCCCATTCGAAAAGGAACTGCACATGTTATAAAGCGCTATAAACCTGTGGTTGTACCTATTGTTATTGATGGGTTTAGACGTTCTTTTGATAAAAAAGGCTTGCGCATTAAAAAGAAAAATATTTTACAATCGATAGAGATTAAAGCACCTCTAGAGATTGATTATGACAATGATACTACCGATGACATCGTTACCAAAATAGAGTATGCTATTGAGCAACATCCATCCTTCTTAAAAGTCATTCCACAAAAAGAAATAGAAGCATTAGAAGCCCTTAACAAGCTTAGAGAGTGGTAGCTTCTGGCGCAACACCTGTATGTTCTCGTTTGCAGAGGTTTTGGTTTTAGAAAACATTTCTACAGTTTAAAAAGAGTTGTGTAGGTATTTCGTTTGCTATGAAATCGATGTGGCGTACATTTTTAGCTCCATTTAATTTAAGAATAGATAGTTTTTTGGGATAATAAATATAAAACAAACTGTTGTTTTGGGCTTCCTTTGCCTTGTCTATCATTGGTTTAAATTTAGAGTTGTGTAAAACAGATGGTGTTAATATAAGTTGAGAGATCGATGCTTGTTGTTTTCTTTTTTATGTCCATTAATCCGCTCAAATAGTAAGTTAATCTAATTTTCTTTTTTTTTAAGAGGATTAGAAATACATTCAGTCTTAGATTTTTGGAAATAAGACGGTTATGGTAAACGATTTAATTATAAATTTTACGCCTACAGGTATGATTCCTACAAAAGCGATGACGCCTCATGTTCCAGTGGGGGTTTCGGAGATAGTGGAAGATGTGCTTTTAGCTTCAGAAATAGGTATTACCATGGTGCATTTGCATGCTAGAGATGCCGTTACCGGAATGCCAACCTATAAAAAAGAAGTTTATGGGGATATTATTGAGGGTATTCGAAGATATGCTCCCGAACTGGTCATTTGTGTCTCTTTAAGTGGAAGGGATTTTGGAGAATTGGATAAACGAAGCGACCCTTTATTGTTAGAGGGCAATTTAAAGCCAGACATGGGAAGTTTAACCCTTAGTTCGCTTAATTTTAATAAAACGGCGAGTATCAATGCACCAGAGATGGTGTGTAGCCTAGCGGCGCTAATGCAAGAAAAAGGGATTGTGCCAGAATTGGAGGTTTTTGATATAGGGATGATTAATTATGCGAAATATTTAGAAAAAAAAGAACTAATAGAAGCGCCATATTATTTCAATCTGCTATTTGGAAATATAGCGTGTTCTCAGGCCAATTTATTACATTCAGGGATTATGGTTAACGATCTTCCAGAACAGGCATGCTGGAGTCTAGCAGGAATAGGAAACGAGCAATTAAAAATGAACTCGCTTTCCGTAGCTATTGGAGGAGGAGTTAGGGTGGGGCTTGAAGATAATATTTGGTATGATATGGCAAGAACAAAACTCGCAACAAATGCGGCCTTATTAAAACGCATCCATTTAATTGCGAATGCGAATGAGCGTGACGTTATGTCGCCAAAAGATTTTCGTTTAAAAATGAACCTGGCACCTGGAAATGGCGTTTATGGACGGTGTAAATAAAAATAGATGCGAAAGGTTTGTAATGGGAAGTCAAGTTTTTTTTTAGTAGTTAATAACTCCTAACAAGTCCCCTTTAATATCCCTTCTAAAAGTTCTATTTTGCACTTCCTTTTTTAACATGAATTATGAAAGTTTGTATAGCCGAAAAACCAAGTGTTGCCCGCGAAATCGCTGCTGTTTTAGGAGCAAATACTAAACGCGATGGTTACTTTGAAGGTAATGGTTATGCCGTAACTTATACCTTTGGGCATTTATGTACTTTAAAAGAACCTAATGATTATAAGCCTTATTGGAAAAGTTGGGATTTAAACAACTTACCCATGCTTCCCGAGAAATTTGAAACGAAAGTAGTGGCAAATTCGGGAATACAAAAGCAGTTCAAAATTGTAAAAAGCTTATTTGACAAAGCAGAGCTGGTTATTAATTGCGGGGATGCTGGCCAAGAAGGAGAACTTATCCAACGTTGGGTAATGAATGAAGCAGGTTATAAGGGGGAAGTGAAACGCCTTTGGATTTCTTCTTTAACTACAGAAGCGATTAAAGAAGGCTTTGAAAACTTAAAGCCTTCTGAAAATTATGATAATTTATATTATGCTGGGTTTTCTCGAGCTATAGGCGATTGGTTGTTGGGTATGAACGCGACCCGATTATATACAGTAAAACATGGCGGTTATAAACAAGTGTTATCGGTTGGGCGTGTGCAAACACCTACCTTGGCCATGGTGGTCAATCGGTTTAAAGAAATAGAAAACTTTAAGCCACAACCTTATTGGGAGTTACAAACGCTTTATAGAAATACGCTTTTTAGTTATGAAGATGGCCGTTTTTTTAAAAAGGAAGATGGTGAGGTTTTAGCCAATAAAGTGAAAGAAAGTGAATTTGAAATTGAATCTATTACTAAAAAGAAAGGTACGGAATATGCCCCCAAGCTTTTTGATCTAACGGGATTGCAGGTGTATTGCAATACCAAGTTTGGGTTTTCGGCAGATGAGACTTTAAAGATTGTTCAAGCCTTATACGAACGAAAAGTGGTAACGTACCCGAGAGTTGATACTACTTTTTTACCAAATGATGTGTATCCTAAAGTTCATGGTATTCTTCAAAAACTTACCCAGTATTCGGTTTTAACCGAGCCGCTTTTAGGGAAAAAGATAAAGAAATCGTCCAAAGTCTTTAACGATAAAAAAGTAACCGATCACCATGCTATCATTCCAACGGGTATGCAAACGAATTTGCAGTACAACCAGCAGCAGGTCTATGATATTATAACAAAACGGTTTATTGCGGTTTTTTATGAAGATTGTATGGTGTCTAATACCACGGTTATAGGTAAAGCAGCAGAAGTGTCTTTTAAGACTACAGGAAAAGAAATCTTAAAAAAAGGTTGGCGGGTAGTTTTTGAAACCTCAGAAACCAAAGAAAAAGATTCAGGGATTCTACCAAGCTTTGTTAAAGGCGAAAAAGGTCCGCATGAACCTTCATTTTTGGAGAAAGAAACGAAGCCCCCCAACCAATTTACAGAGGCGTCCTTACTGCGCGCCATGGAAACGGCAGGGAAACAAGTGGATGATGATGAGTTGCGGGACTTGATGAAGGAAAACGGTATCGGACGACCTTCCACCCGTGCCAATATTATAGAAACCTTGTTCAAAAGAAAATATATAAAGCGGAACAAAAAACAAGTATTACCAACAGATACAGGGATTCAATTGATTGATACCATCCAAAATGATTTGTTGAAATCGGCAGAACTCACAGGGTCGTGGGAAAAGCAATTAAAAGATATCGAAAAAGGGGAATTTAGTGCCACCGCTTTTATAAACAACATGAAGCGCATGGTAGATGCTTTAGTGTTCGAAGTACGCAGCGAAACCAAGCGGGCCAATATTTCCCATGCTGTTACCGTGAAAAAAAGAGCAGTTAAGGCGGCGCAAAAGGAAACGAAAGGGATTCTTGCAGAGTTATGCCCTAAATGTAAACAAGGAGCGCTTTTAAAAGGGAAATCTGCTTACGGATGCAGTGCTTTTAAATCGGGCTGTGATTTTGTTTTGCCTTTTATTTTTAAGGATAAAAAAATATCAGAGAAACAATTTTTAAGACTCCTTCAAAAAGGAAGTACCGTAAATTTAAAAGGTTTTAAAACAGCTGCTGGAACAGAGGAAGGCTTAGTTCGTTTTGATGAGCATTTTAAATTGAAACTAGAACCTAAAAAAAAGACTGCGGCTAACAAACCTCTGGACCATAATGTAAAACCATCAGAACTGCTATGTCCCAAATGTAAAAAAGGCACTGTTATTAAAGGGAATACTGCTTATGGTTGTAGCGCATATAAGTCGGGTTGTGATTTTAAAGTGACCTTCGACGTCGTTAAATCTAAAATTAACGGACAGAAACCCACTAGAGAGCTAGTTTATAGTATTTTAAGCGATAATTTTTGATAAACGCCCGTTCATGATGTATATTTATCATATGGATTTCAAAATAAAACGATAGGGGCTGGTATAATTTAGCAAAGGGACGTTTTGCTTAAGATAAACGGAAACTAGGGTTTTTTTAGTGGTATTATGGACAAAGAAAAACATAAAAGCATATCTAAATTACAAAGATATAAGGGGGTTATTAAAAATGGCTTATTTCTTTTTGGCATAAGGAATAGGTTGGCTAAAGCAGGCCTTGATATTGAGCCTTATTACTGGGTTCAAGAAGAAGTGGTGCCTTGTAAATTACCAGAGGTTAAGGGAGGGGCTTCGGGCTTTGTCGTTAAGGAAATAGGGCTTAAAGAGATAGAGGTGTTAAGAAGTTTTCAATCTGATAGAGAGTTTTATGAGCTCATAAAAGGGATTGAAAATGGTCAATTATGTTTTGGTTTGGAACATAATGGAGACTTGGCGGCCTATACTTTTGTAGAGTTAAAGGACTTTGAGTTTAAAGGAAGAAAGTTTAAACTGAAAGCCCATGAAGCCTACCTATTAAATATGTGGACTTTTCATGCGTATAGGGGCAGAAATTTGGCGCCTTATCTACGTTGTCAAACTTATAAGATATTAAAAGAACAGGGTAGGGATGTGAAATATAGTATCACGAACTATTTTAATAAATCTTCAGCTAAATTTAAAAACAAACTCAACTCTAAAAATTTGAGCCTTCATTTAAGTATTGTGTTGTTTGGTAAACATACATGGAATTTTAAAATGAAAACGTATAAATGACAAAGCCTAGCCCTGAACATCGACACTATATTATCTACAAACCGTATGGGTATTTAAGTCAGTTTACAAGTAATGCTTCCAAGCAACAATCTAAAAAATTCTTAGGAACACTTCATAACTTCCCTAAAGGCACCATGGCTATTGGTCGGCTCGATGAAGCTTCTGAGGGGTTATTGTTGCTTACAACCGACGGTAGGATAAGTGACTTTGTTAACAGTAAGAAGGTAGCTAAAGAATACTATGCGCAAGTGGACGGAGAGTTGTCTGAAGAAGCGCTAGGGAAATTACAAAAAGGTGTTGAAATTGGTGTTAACGGCAAAAAATATCAAACTAAATCATGTCATGCTTTTAAGCTTTATGAACTTCCCAAGCTCCCAGAACGCTCACAGAAAATACGCGATAACAGGCATGGGCCTACATCTTGGGTCTCTATCGTTTTAAACGAGGGTAAATTTCGTCAAGTACGAAAAATGACCTCTGCCGTAGGAGCTCCTACTTTGCGCTTAGTTCGTGTTCGGGTAGGGGGTATCACCCTCGGTGCTATGCAGGTAGGAGAGGTGGTTGAGGTTTCCGATTTAATTGCGCTGCTATAAAGCTGTTAAAGCTCTAATATTTCAATGTTTTTAAATTCAGTCGATTGGCTTTCGCTTTGAAGAGATATATAGCCCTTTTTTAGTGGAGAACCCGCCCTGGCCTTCCAGTAATCGTGATTGGCATCAACATCCCCGCCGATTACGGGCTTAGAGTATAACATAACCTCTTCTCCATTAATTTTGTGAGAAATTAAGAAATCATTTAAAACCTCTATCTCTAAGCGTACCCATTGATTGCCGTGAAAGGTTTTGGAATTTGAGGATATGCAGTGTTCGGTAGTTTGTTTGCCGTTAATACTAATATGGGTTCCTGGTGTGCAAACGTTGCCGGTAGATCTATCGTCTATACCTAGGCCTCCTAAGAGTTGTACTTCTATGGATACTGGGAAATTTTGTTCTAGACCCATGTTTTCAGGATTTTCAGAATGTATCATCACACCACTATTGGCAGCTGCCCAACCTGCACCATCGCTTAATGGCTTGCCTGTAAAACGATACTCAAGGCGCAATTTATAATTAGAGAATTCTTGGTTGTAAAATAGATGACCAAAGGTGTTGTTAAACCTATCTTCATATTCATCATAATTAACTTTTATAGAGCCATCTTCTACAATAAAGGTGTTTTTATAGTTTTCTCCAGCAGGATACCCTTTAATTTTCACGATCCAATTCTCTAGATTTTTACCATTAAAGAGTTTAACCCACTGTGTTTTAGCAGGAGTGGAAGTGGTTCTGTGATCTTTGTCTTTACAGCTTAATAATAGTGTTAAACAACTTATAATGGTTAATGTTTTTTTTAGGTGTTGCATCATTTTTATTTTGAATTTAAAAGGCAATATGTTCACTGGTTTTTCAGGCTTAATCAAAGAGAAAATGTTCAGTAAGAAACAGTGCCGTGTTTCCTTTTTTATAAAAACTAAGTTTCACGCGTGTTGAAAAATAAAAAATGCAAAACATTAATTCATATAGTATTATAATGCGTTTGTACCTGTGGCATATGCAATACCGCCTAAAATATGTTTTAGAAACAGCGGGTCGCTATAGCTCGCATCGGCATGGCCAAGAGCGGTGTAAAATATGCGACCACCCTCAAAATTGTGATACCATGCTATGGGGTGGTTTTCGCCATGTTTTCCACCGGTATATGAGGTTTCATCAATGGTTATTAACACTTGAATACTTGTACTTAAAGATTTAAAATTATACCACTCATCAAACGTGTACCATTGGTTTTCTAAAAAAGAGCTTGCAGGGTGGTTGTGGTTTACAATATTTAGGGTAGCGGGTTGTGGTTTCGGGTGGTCGTCAAAATAGGCCCCTATCATTGTGCCATACCATGGCCAATCATATTCAGCTGTTGTTGCAGCATGTATGCCTACAAAGCCTCCACCATTTTGAATATAGGTTTTAAATGCATCTTGCTGTTCGTTTGAAAATATATCGCCAGATGGACTTAAAAAAATAACAGCATCATAGTTTTTAATATTTGAAATTAATGTATCGGAGTTTTCAGTGGTGTCCACATGAAAACCATTATCACGACCTAATTTTTGGATGCTTGTAATGCCTTTTTCTATAGAGCTATGTCGAAAGCCCAAAGTTTTTGAAAAAACGATAACTTGTATTTCTTTTCCTTCTGATTTTGGTATTATGGCGTTTTTACAGCTAAACAGACAACAAAGGCCGAAAACAATAAGAATGTGATTTTTTATAAGGTCCATGTTTTTCCATTTGTAGTCTCATCAAGCGATACGCATCCGTGGTATGCCCCAGGTATGGGGTCGTAAACCAAAACTTCTTTACCTATTTTTTCTGAAGTATAATACCCGAAAAGCGCATAATAGCGTACTGATAATAAAAACTTGTATAAGGTATAGTGCTTTATGTTTTCAGCGGGAATATCTTGAATAGCTAATTTTTGTTGGTGTAACACGAATTGAGAGTCTTCATGGGAGAGATTAAAATACTCTGAAACCAATACGGCGATATCGTTTTTGTTTCCTTTGGAAATAGGGGTGTTAAATTTTGTTTCAAATTTATTTGCAAATAAATTTGCGCCCTGTTTAAATAGCTTTTGGTTGTCTTCTTTTTCAAGATTTTGATACATTAAATCTATAAACTGTGGCACATTTACCGCCAATGCTCCAGGAGTTTCTGTTTCAGGAATAATAATATCTACCAAATGCGTCACCATGACCTTTTCATCTTCAGATAAAAAAACAGGAGTCCAGCTTTTGGTTTCAGCAGTACAAGAAGCTAGTATGTTCATAATGGTTGGAGCCGCAACGGCATACCCCAATCCCATGGTCAAATTTTTTAAAGCGGTTCTTCTGTTCATGATCTTAATTTGTTTTATTTTTTTTAAAGATATCAGCAGCATGATTTGCTGCTCGTGCTGTTAATGCCATATAGGTTAATGACGGGTTTTGGCAGGCAGAAGAGGTCATACAGGCGCCATCGGTTACATAAACATTTGGTACAGCATGAATTTGATTGTGTTTATTTAATACCGAAGTTTTAGGGTCGTGACCCATTCTAGCCGTTCCCATTTCGTGTATACAATCTCCAGGAATAGGTGTTCCAATGCGACCTTTTACGTTTTTATAGCCTGCAGCTTTAAATATGGCAACCGCCTGATTCATCATGTCTTGTTGCATTTTTAGTTCGTTTTCTTTAAACTCAGCATCTAAGTCCAGGGTAGGCAACCCCCATTTGTCTAAAATATCATAATTTAAAGACATTTTATTTTCATGGTAAGGTAGGCATTCTCCAAAACCTGTCATGCCTATCCTCCAATGGCCTGGCTTTAAGAGCTCTTCTTTTAATGTTTTTCCAAAACTTAGTTCTGCAACGGCACGCTCCCATCCCGTTCTGCTGGCGCCACCTTGGTAGCCAAACCCGCGAACATAATCTTTGGCCGCGGTTTTCTCGTTTCCTAAGTTTTGAAATCGAGGAATATAGAAACCATTCGGGCGTCTTCCTTTGTAATATTTGTCATCATATCCTTCAACATCGGCAGAAGCTCCAACACCATAATGGTGATCCATGAGGTTGTGTCCCAATTCACCACTATCATTGCCCATACCATTAGGAAATCGCTTTGATTTAGACTGTAGTAGGATGCTGGTTGATGCTATCGTTGAGGCGCAGTTAAAAATGATTGAAGCTTTAAAAAATATTTTTTCATGGGTTTCAGCATCTATTATTTTTACACCAGAGGCTAAACCAGTTGTGTCATCATATACAATTTCGTATGCAATGGAATTAGCCCGTAAATGCATGTTTCCTGTACGCTCTGCTGCTGGCAGGGTAGAGGAGTTGCTGCTAAAGTATCCTCCAAAGGGGCATCCGCGTATGCACCTGTTTCTGTACTGGCAATTGGAGCGCCCTTCATGTACGGCATCTCCTGTTTTATTGGCTACTCTGCCAATCATTAAAAGTCGGTCGTCGTCAAAATTCTCTTCTATGTTTTTTTGTAAATCCTTTTCAACACAATTCAATTCCATGGGGGCCGATAGCTTTCCGTCTGGTAAATGGGCTAAACCTCTGTTCTCTCCAGAAACCCCAATAAATGCTTCAACTTTATCGTACCAAGGGGAAATGTCGTTATAGCGTATAGGCCAATCTACACCATGGCCATCAACTTTATTAGCTTCAAAATCCATGTCGCTCCACCTGTAGGATTGTCTGCCCCACATAATAGAGCGTCCTCCCACGTGGTAGCCTCTTATCCAATCGAAGCGCTTGGGTTCATTATAGGGATGGTCTTCGTAATTAACAAACCAGTGTCCTGATTCAGCATTTACAAATCCACTTCTTTTGTGTATACTGTGTCCCTTTATTTTTTCTGGATCGACTTTTCCTCTGTATTTTAAATCCCAAGATTCACTATGCATGGTTGGGTAATCGTCAATATGCCTAACGTTTGGGCCTCTTTCTAGAACTAAGGTTTTTAAACCGTTTTCACATAGCTCTTTGGCTGCCCATCCGCCAGAGATGCCTGTACCAATTACTATAGCATCATAAGCTTCTGGGTATTCTGATATGTTTTCTGAAGTCATTGTTTTATGTTGTCTAAATTGAGTGTTTTTTAAATCAATTTGAGAATTAATTTATGAATTTATTACTAATTGCTCAAAGATTAAAGTAAATGCTGATTAAATTCATAATGGTTGGGAAATTAGCTATTTTGCGCATCAGTAATGTTCAAATTATTTCAGTGAAAATAAATATACAAAAAATACAGCCTTATGAAGCAGATGGTATTGTGTACCATGCCGATACGTGTTTGCCGTTAATTGATGCTTTTAAAAGAAAGAAAATAAAATTTAAAGCCTTAGCACGGCATACTTATCCTGGTGATAGGTTGGATGAGAATACCATTGGGCTTAATAGCATAGGGTATTGGGATGCGAGTGAGCCTCAAGACTGGGGTTTAGACTGGCATAGGAATGAAGGGCTTGAATTTCACTTTTTAGAATCAGGCACCATGCCGTATTCACAAGAGCATAGGGAGGTTGTTTTGGAGCCTAATGATCTTACGGTAACCCGCCCTTGGGAAGCGCATAAAGTGGGTGGCCCACATGTGGGCATGGGGAAGTTTTATTGGGTTATTATCGATTTGGGGGTGCGTAGGCCACATCAAGAATGGACTTGGCCAGAATGGATCACGCTAACGCCTTCAGACCTTACTAGGTTAACCACTATTTTAAGGCAAAACGAGAAATCCATTTGGAAAACGAATCCGCGGGTTCGGGAATGTTTTCTCCGAATTAACAAGGCGGTTAATACCGATAAAAATGGAAGTAATGCTTCGAGAATTCGATTGTTAATTAATTATTTGTTGATTCTTATTTTGGATTTAATGGACACGGACGATGTGGTTTTAAATGAAACCTTAACAGATAGTTCTAGAAGTGTGAAATTGTTTTTAGACGAGCTTAATAATAATGTAACCGATTCGTGGACCATAGAACGTATGGCGCACTCTGCTGGTGTTGGATTAACACGGTTTACTTACCATTGTAAACAGTTAACCAACTTAACTCCTATGCGATATTTAACCATTAAGCGGCTAGAATTATCAAAGAAAACGCTTTTGGAACATCCAGCTTTAACTATTACGGAGGTGGCGTATATGTGCGGTTTTGCTACAAGTCAATATTTTTCAACTGTTTTTAAAAAGCACGAAAAGTGTTCTCCAAATGAATATCGACTTAATCATGGCGCAACTAAGCAGGGTTTGGCTTTGGAGTCGGTTTGTGATGAAAAGTAATTGTTCAATTTCTTTCACTGAATAAAAATACACATCAAAAAGAATTCAATTTCATAATTTTCACAAGCATTCTTTTAAACAGCATTGCTTTTAAAATATTTTATGATATGAAACGCAGGTTTTTTTTAAACAGAACAGTTCAAGCAAGTGCAGCACTTTCCCTAATGGGGTTATATGCCTGTAAAAATCCTGAAAAAGGAAAAAAGGTTTTACAGACGCTGGATAAAGCGCCATCGTTGTTCTTTAAAATTTCTTTAGCCCAATGGTCTTTGCACCGAGCGTTATTTGATAAGAAAATGGACCATTTGGAGTTTGCCTCTAAATCTAGAAGTTTTGGTTGCGAAGGCCTAGAATATGTCAATGCTTTTTTTAAAGATAAAGCAAAAGACATGGCTTATTTGAAAGAAATGAATACTCGAGCCAATTCTGAAGGGCAACAGAATGTGTTGATTATGATAGATGGTGAAGGCCATTTGGCAGATGCTGATAAAGTAAAAAGAACTCAAGCCATAGAAAACCATTACAAATGGGTGGAAGCTGCACATGTATTAGGTTGTCAGGCTATTCGGGTAAATCTGGCTGGTGGTGTTGAAGAAAACGATGCTGTAAAGGCTGCGGTTGATTCTTTATCAAAGCTCTCAGATTTTGCAAAAGGCTCTAATATTAATGTATTGGTAGAAAATCATGGAGGGTTTTCATCCCATGGTGAATGGATGTCACGGGTATTCTCGAAAATTGAAAATGAAAATTGTGGTACGTTGCCCGATTTTGGAAATTTTTGTATAGAAAAAGATGAAAACGGACAGTGTGTTGATGCGTATGACCGTTATAAAGGAATGTTAGAGTTGTTGCCGTATGCAAAAGCTATAAGTGCGAAATCCTATGCTTTTGATGCGCAAGGCAATGAGACTACTATTGACTATCTGAGAGTCATGGGTATGGTTAAAGATGCAGGGTATGCTGGTTTTGTGGGTATCGAATATGAGGGCAGTGGGGTTTCTGAAGATCAAGGTATTGAATTAACGCGCGATTTATTGATTAAAGTGGGCAAGCAACTTTCGTAATATAAAAAAACTAAACTAAATTTTGAATATGGAACACATTAATAAAAACAGACTGTTTCTAGCAAGTTGCCTAGCATTGATTACTACAGCCATGACTTTTGCTATTAGAGCCCGACTGGAAACCGTTTTTGGTCCAGAAGGCGTAGGCTTAACCTTAGAGCAATTGGGATATGCTTTTGCTCCAGCGTTTTTTGGCTTTACAATTGCCATGATTATTGGAGGGCCTTTAGTCGATTTGTTGGGCATAAAAAAAATCACTTGGATGGCATTTGTAACACATGCCGTAGGGATTGTGTTAACGTTGATGGCAGACTCCATGACGTCTCTTTTTGTGGCTACATTATGTATCGGGATAGGGAATGGTATGGTAGAGGCCGCATTAAATCCTATGGTGGCTTCTCTTTATAGTACTGAGAAAACAAAAATGTTAAACAGGTTTCACGTTTGGTTCCCTGGAGGGATTGTCATTGGGGCTGTTTTAGGTTGGCTTATCATGGATGTTATGGGCTTAAGCTGGCAAGTTATGGTGGCCACCTTATTTGTACCCTTAATCATTTATGGCGTTTTATTTTTTGGTCAAAACATGCCTATTACAGAGCGGGTTCAATTAGGAATTAGTAATAAGAAAATGTTCCTGAGCGTGTTTAAACCCTTGTTTTTATTTATGGTGTTTTGCATGCTTTTAACGGCAGCATCAGAATTAGGAACCACACAACGAATCGAATCGCTTTTAAAAGAATCGGTTGCTGCACCGTTATTGGTATTGGCGTTTATAAATGGTATTATGGCGTTAGGAAGATTGTTTGCAGGGAAAGTAGTTCATAGATTAAAGCCCTCCGGAATGTTGTTGTACTCGGCTATACTTACATTTATTGGCTTGTGGTTGCTTACTCTTGCTAGTGGCGGGATGGTATTTGCAGCCGCAGCTGTATTTGCCGTGGGAGTGACATTCTTTTGGCCTACCATGTTGGGTTTTGTCGCAGAGTATTTGCCAGAAACTGGAGCTTTAGGGCTTTCCATAATGGGGGGTGCAGGTATGTTTTCGGTATCTATCGTATTGCCTATTATGGGTAATCTTATGGATACGGGTAGTGCTGGCGAGGCGTTGCGTACCATGTCTATTTTACCGGCCATACTTATAGCGGCATTTGTAGGTTTAAATATCTACATGAAAAAATATAAAACAGTTACAACACAACACGTATAAATATTACAATGACAAGAAAATTAAGAATGGGAATGGTTGGTGGAGGCACCGGCTCATTCATTGGCGATGTTCATAGAAAAGCAGCTTCCATTGATGGAAGGATAGAATTGGTGTGTGGTGCCTTTAGTAGCACGGCCGAAAAATCAATTGCTTCTGGGAAGGCTTTGAATTTAGACCACAATAGGTGCTATGGTTCATTTGAAGAGATGATTTTGAAAGAAAAGGCATTGCCTGAGGAGGTTCGGATGGACTTTGTTGCGATTGTTACACCTAATCATATGCATTTTCCGCCCACAAAAATGGCTCTAGAAAATGGGTTCCATGTGGTGTGCGATAAACCAGTAACCTTAACGCTGGAAGAGGCGATTGCGCTTCAAGAGCTTATAAAAAGTAGTGGGAAACTATTTGCCTTAACCCATAACTATACCGGGAACTCTATGGTAAAACAAGCGAGAGCAATGGTTGCAAATGGCGAGTTGGGAACCATAAGAAAAGTACAGGTTCAATACTTACAAGGCTGGTTGTCTACCACGGTGGAAACGACCGATAATAAACAAGCGGCCTGGAGAACCGACCCTAAAAAATCTGGGATTGGTGGCGCTTTAGGTGATATAGGAACGCATGCCGAAAACTTAATGGCTTACATTACAGGACTAGAAATCCATGAAATTGCTGCCGATCTTGGAACGTTTGGAGCGGGGCGTGTTTTGGATGATGATGGTAATATGCTGATTAGAATGACAAATGGTGCAAAAGGCAGTATTTCCATTTCGCAAATAGCCTTAGGTGAAGAAAATAATTTGGCCATTAAAGTTTATGGTACCAAAGGGAGTTTGGAGTGGCATCAAGAGAATCCCAATGAGTTGATTACGCGTTGGTTAGACGAGCCTAAAAAGGTGTATACCCCAAACGGAAATGGTCTGCATCCAGAAGCCCTGAATGTTTCTAGAATTCCGGCAGGACATCCAGAAGGATATTTAGAGGCATTTGCGACCATTTATAAAAATTTCGCGGAGCATCTTACAGCTATTAATAACGGAAATATTATTGAAAAACCAGATTATCCAAGCATTGAAGAGGGCGTTAGGGGTATGAAATTTATCTATGCCGCTGTGAAAAGTGACGCTAATAATGGAACTTGGACCACATTATAAAACATTTATGTTATGAAAACGATTAAAGGACCTGCTGTTTTTTTAGCACAGTTCGCTGG
Source organism: Mariniflexile ostreae (assembly GCF_042427585.1). Classification (NCBI taxonomy): domain Bacteria; kingdom Pseudomonadati; phylum Bacteroidota; class Flavobacteriia; order Flavobacteriales; family Flavobacteriaceae; genus Mariniflexile; species Mariniflexile ostreae. The sequence goes on from NZ_JBHMFC010000020.1 coordinate 48,508, forward strand.
AAGCGACGCACCATTTAATACTTTAGATGGTATGTGTAAATGGGCATCAGATTTAGGTTATAAAGGCATCCAAATTCCTACTTGGGAACCTGGATTAATAGATATTGATAAAGCTGCTACAAGTCAGACGTATTGTGATGAGCTGAAAGGGAAGGTCAACGCCTATGGGTTGGAAATAACCGAGCTTTCTACCCATTTGCAAGGGCAACTGGTAGCGGTAAATCCAGCTTACGATACCATGTTCGATGGTTTTGCACCTGATAAAGTGAGACGCAACCCTAAAGCGAGAACCGAATGGGCTATAGATATTGTAAAAAAAGCAGGAACGGCAAGTGGTCGTTTAGGTTTAAAATCGCATGCTACATTTTCGGGAGGGTTGTTGTGGCATACCGTCTACCCGTGGCCGCAACGCCCCAACGGGTTGGTGGATATGGGTTTTGAAGAATTGGCGAAGCGTTGGCTTCCTATTTTAAATCATTTTGATGCACAAGGGGTAGACGTCTGTTATGAACTGCATCCTGGAGAAGATTTGCATGATGGTATTTCTTTTGAGCGCTTTTTGAAAGCCACTGGAAATCATAATCGGGCCAATATTTTGTACGATCCGAGTCATTTCATATTACAACAATTGGATTATTTAACGTTTATAGATTACTATCATGAGCGTATTAAGGCCTTCCACGTTAAGGACGCCGAATTTAATGCTACGGGCAAACAGGGGGTTTACGGCGGGTATTCCGACTGGAAGGATCGGGCAGGCCGTTTCCGTTCGTTAGGGGATGGGCAGGTAGATTTCTCAGGAATCTTTTCAAAATTAACCACCCATGGCTGCGACGTCTGGGCTGTTATGGAATGGGAATGTTGTATAAAGTCGTCTGAACAAGGTGCGAGAGAAGGTGCGCCTTTTATACAAAAACATATTATTGAAGCGGCAGAGCGTAGTTTTGATGATTTTGCAGGCGGAGATACAGATGAGAATTTATTAAAAAGCATCTTAGGGATTTAAAATAAAAGTCGTATGTGGAAAATGGTTTGGTGTTTTGTGATGTCTTGTTCATGTGTTGTTTTTGCTCAAGACAGAAACAAAACGATGAAGCCAGAGGATACAGAGCTTTGGGAGCCTAAAGTATCTGTTGTGAAACCGGGAGTAGGGCATGCGCCGCCCAGTGATGCCATTGTCTTATTTGATGGCTCAAATTTAGAGCAATGGGAAAGTGTGGGGGGATCTGGAGCGGCAGACTGGTATATCAATAAAGATGGCAGTATGACCGTTAAAAACAACGCGGGTGATATTCAAACCAAATCATGTTTTGGGAGTGTGCAGCTTCATATAGAATGGAAATCGCCTGTAAAGGTTCAAGGTGAAGGCCAAGCACGTGGAAATAGTGGCGTGTTTTTGCAATCTCGATATGAAGTCCAGGTACTGGATAACAATAATAATGACACATATGTAAATGGCCAAGCAGGGTCTATTTACAAACAATCGGCACCATTGGTCCATGCAGCCGTTAAAACTGGTGAATGGAATACTTACGATATCATTTATCACGCCCCAGAATTTGATGCTAATGGTCATGTAAACAAACGTGCTACCATGACTGTGTTGCTTAATGGGGTGTTAATTCAAGATCATGTTTCGCTTTTAGGCCCCACGGTTTTTGTTGGGCACCCAAAGTATGTAAAACATGGTAAAGCGCCATTACAATTACAAGATCACCAGGACAATAGCCGAGTAAGCTTCCGAAACATTTGGCTTAGAGAACTTTAATGTAGAAATTAAGCAACATGATATATAAAGATATGGATTTTTTATATATCATGTTGTATACTAAATAATAAAGTGTAGTTTTGTACTTTATATTAACGAAAGGGGCTTGCGCCGACGATTTAGAGTTAATAGTTTAGGTAGTTATTCAGTGAAAACAGGAAGCCACATATCTCTTATCTCTCATGTTTTAGTAGCAAATACTAAAACAGCTGTTGTGCGTATTCCTCAGAATCGTCCCTAGGGGACGATATCTTTTAAGAAAGTAGTTTGCTTTCCATTTCCGTTAATATTTTTTAAATATAATTATTCGTTATTAAAGTAAAAAAGATACTTTAGTAAGAACTATTTTGATTTAAGGGTCAGGGTTCTGATTTTTTAGATTTTAATAGACATGTGTTTTTTAAAAACCATAAATTAAAATGAATACTGCATTGGATATTGATATCAAGACTGTTATAGAAGAAGCTGAGGCCTATTGTGAAAAATCAGAAATAGAAATAAAGCTGGTTTATAAACTTTCTAATAAAACCTTAGAAATTATTTCAGAGCGATCGAAAGAGCTTCCTACCTTATATTATGTAAGTGTAGAAATGTTAAAGAAACGTGTTCAGAACGGATGCTTTATATTGAAAAAAGAAGACCGAATTTATGGCCATATCTTTGTTCATGAGCATCTTGTTAAAGGCCATTCTGTATACGAGCGGTCTTGTTTATGGGTGGATCGTGAGTGTCGAAATTACAACCTTGGCTTATTGTTGATGGCTAAAATGACCGAGTTCTTTTCCGACACCTTTCTGATCTCGATAGCACAAACCCCGAAAGTACATCATTACAACGAATTGTTAGGGATGACGCATGTGACATTATCTAAAATGTCGGTGGTATTGGTTGAAGAACTTGAAAAACTAGGAAAATTGCGTGATGAACTTAATTATAGATATTATGTAAATGCCTGTTTTGAGTCTGAAATTAGACAATTAAAATAAAAAAAATAAGTTATAAAATAGTATAAAAATGAAAAAACTAGTAATAGCCTATAGTGGCGGATTAGATACGTCGTACTGTGCCGTAAGTCTTTCCAAAGAATATGATGTTCATGCTGTAAGTGTGAATACGGGAGGTTTTACAAAAAAAGAAATTGAACATATAGAAAGCAATGCCTATAAAATGGGTGTTTCAACATATAAGAACATTAATGCAGTGCCTACTTTTTACCAAAAAGTGGTTAAATACTTGATTTTTGGAAATGTTTTAAAAAACAATACCTACCCATTGTCGGTAAGTGCAGAGCGTATCATTCAGGCTATTGAAATTGTAGAATATGCCAAAAGTATTGATGCAGAATATATCGCCCATGGGAGTACAGGGGCTGGTAACGATCAGGTGCGTTTTGATATGATCTTCCAAACCTTGGCACCACATATTAAAATCATTACACCCATAAGAGATGAGAAATTAACCCGGCAAGAGGAAATAGATTATTTAAAGGCCAATGGTATCGATATGTCTTGGGAAAAGGCAAAATACTCGATTAATAAAGGACTTTGGGGCACAAGTGTAGGAGGATCGGAAACCTTAACTTCAGAAAAACCTCTGCCAAGTGAAGCTTACCCATCGCAATTAAAACACGCCGAAGAGGAAAAAGTATCTTTAAGTTTTTTAAAAGGGGAATTGGTAGCCGTAAATGGGATAGAGAATGCACCTGAAATTAATATAGAAGTACTTAATGATTTAGCAGCTCCTTATGCTATTGGAAGAGATATCCATGTAGGGGATACCATTGTGGGTATTAAAGGGCGTGTTGGTTTTGAAGCTGCCGCGGCATTAATTATTATTAAAGCGCATCATTTATTGGAAAAGCATACGCTAACCAAATGGCAATTGCAACACAAAGAGTATCTCGCAAGTTTTTATGGGATGCATTTACATGAAGGGCAGTATTTAGACCCTGTAATGCGTGATATGGAAGCTTTTTTAACAAGTAGCCAAGATAAAGTGAGCGGCGAAGTTACCGTAACTTTAAAGCCCTATCATTTTAGTTTAGACGGCATAAAGTCTGATCACGATTTGATGAATGCGAAATTTGGAAGCTATGGAGAGGTTAATACAGGCTGGACGGCCGATGAAGCTAAAGGATTTATAAAAATTCTTGGGAATGCGAATAAAATATATCAACAAGTAAATTCTTAATCATAACATGAAACTTGGATCTGTTAGAATTTAAAAATTTTTACAGGTGTAATAGAAAGGGATTTTTAAAATGAAAAAAATTAAAGTAGGGATTATAGGGGGTGCAGGTTATACAGCTGGCGAGTTAATAAGATTGTTGATTTCGCATCCAAATGCTGAAATGGATTTTGTGTACAGCACGAGTAATGCAGGAAATAAAATCAGTGACGTGCATCAAGATTTGGTTGGTAATTTGGAGCAGAAATTTACAGGTACCATAAATCCAAATGTCGATGTATTGTTTTTGTGCTTGGGACATGGAAATTCCATTAAATTTTTAGAAGCGAATACCTTTTCTGAGCAGACCAAAATCATCGATTTAGGAAATGATTTCAGATTGGAAAACGATAAGGTTTTTAAAGGTAAAACATTTGTGTACGGTTTGCCCGAGTTACAAAAATCAGCTATTGAAAAAGCGGATTACATTGCTAACCCAGGTTGTTTTGCAACCGCCATCCAATTGGCATTATTGCCTTTGGCAGAAAAGAATCTTTTAAAACACGATGTGCACGTTAATGCGGTAACGGGAGCTACAGGAGCTGGTACTTCATTGTCGGAAACTACTCATTTTACTTGGAGAGACAATAATTACTCCTATTATAAGCCCTTTACACATCAGCATTTGGGGGAAATAAATCAATCTGTAAAACAGTTGCAGGGTAATTTTTCTTCAGAAATATTGTTTATGCCCAATCGTGGTAATTTTTCAAGAGGCATCTTTGCTACCGTATATACCGATTATGAAGGCACTCTGGAAGAGGCGGTGACTATCTTTAAAGCCTATTATAAAGATGCTGCGTTTACATTCGTTTCAGACAAGGAGCTGCACTTAAAACAGATTGTGAACACCAATAAGTGTCTGATCCACTTGCATAAGCACAACAATAAATTACTGATTACAAGTATGATCGATAATTTGTTGAAAGGTGCTTCAGGACAAGCGGTTCAAAATATGAACTTAATGTTTGGTTTCCCAGAAAAACAAGGCATTGAACTAAAAGCCACTTACTTTTAACTTTTAAAAGAAAAAGCTAGGCTAATTTATCAATAGAAAGTATTAATCACATTAAAATTAATTATAATGCCATTATTTGACGTTTATCCCTTATATGAGGTCACTCCAGTTTCTGGGAAAGATATTTTTGTTTATGATGATAAAGGAACAGCATATTTAGATTTATATGGCGGACATGCTGTAATATCCATAGGTCATGCACATCCTCATTATGTAGAGGCCATAACCAAACAAGTAGCAGCCTTAGGGTTTTATTCCAATGCGATACAGAATCCCTTACAAGTAGCATTAGCAAATAAATTAGAAGCGCTTTCTGGGTGTAAGGATTATGCTTTGTTTTTGTGTAATTCTGGGGCAGAAGCTAATGAAAATGCCTTAAAATTGGCATCTTTTAAAACAGGGAAGTCTAGGGTTATTGCCTTTAAAAATGGATTTCATGGCCGTACCTCGGCCGCAGTTGCTGTAACCGACAATACGAATATTGTAGCACCTATAAACGCCCAACAAGACGTCACATTTTTAGAACTTAATGATGTTGAAGGTGTTAAAAGAGAATTAGAAAAAGGCGATGTTTGTGCGGTAATTGTAGAATTTATACAAGGTGTTGGCGGATTAGATCAAGGATCTAAAGCATTTTTTGAGCAGGTTGATGCCCTGTGTAAAACAAATAACACCTTTTTTATAGCCGATGAGGTACAGTCTGGATATGGGCGTTCTGGAAAATTCTTTGCTTTTCAGCATTATAACGTAAATCCAGAGGTTATTTCTATAGCCAAAGGCATGGGAAATGGGTTTCCTATTGGGGGCATCTTAATACATCCAAGCATTGAGGCAAAACATGGTATGCTGGGCACTACTTTTGGTGGAAATCATTTGGCTTGTGCTGCTGGTTTAGCGGTGTTAAACACTATTGAAGAAGAGCGTTTGATAGCGAATGTTAATGCTATTTCAAATTATTTTATCTCGAAAGCGAAAAGTATTCCACAGATAAAAAATATTAAAGGCCGTGGTTTAATGATTGGGTTGGAGTTCGATTTTGAAATTGGCAATCTTAGAAAAAAACTAATTTATGAACACCACATCTTTACGGGTGGCGCATCGAATAAAAAACTGATTCGTATTTTGCCTCCATTAACTATTAAGAAAGAGCATGTGGATCAGTTTTTCGAAGCTTTAGAAAAGGCTTTAGATCATACGGATAGCTAATATAGGCGGCTTTCAATGGCTCGAAATTTATAAAATAAAAGTCTTGGAACTTTAAATCTTAAAATAAAAAAAATGAATACGTTATTATCCTTGGAAACAAGAAATGCAGTTTTGCTTAAAATGGCAGCACTTTTGGAACAAGAACGCGCTGAAATTATTAAAATCAATAAAGCGGATCTTGAAGCTTATGATGGTAATGATATTTCCATGCACGACCGTTTAAAGGTAGATGATAGCAAAGTGGATGAAATGATTGCATCTGTAACCCATTTAGCATCTCAAGAGGATCCTGTGGGTGTAGAGCGCTTTCAGTTTAAACACGATAATGGCATGCAGGTTTATAACAAAACAGCATCTTTTGGAACCGTTTTGATTATTTATGAATCTAGACCCGATGTAACGGTGGAAGCCGCAGGAATCGCATTTAAATCGGGTAACAAAATATTATTAAAAGGGGGCAAGGAGTCTTTAAATTCTAACTTAAAAATTGTTGAGTTATGGCACCAAGCTTTAAAAGCGAATCAGGCTTCTAGTGATTGGGTTGAATATTTACAATTCAACAGAACAGAAACGCAAGCATTTTTAGAAAAGCCCACCCAAAAAGTCGATTTAATTGTACCAAGAGGTGGCGAGAAATTAATTGCTTTTGTAAAGCAGCATGCCTCGTGCCCTGTTATTATAAGTGGTCGTGGCAATAATTTCGTGTATGTACATAAAGATGCTAACTGGGATATCGCATTAAAACTTATCCTTAATGGCAAAACCGCTAAAATATCGGCGTGTAATGCCATTGATAAGGTTATAATCGATAAAAATCTTCCTAAAAAAGATGAGTTTATCAAGACGTTAATTTCAAAACTTAAAGAATTTGATGTGCAGATTCTTGGGGATGAAGCGCTTTTAAAACAAGATGGAGTGGAGCCAATTCCTGCAGATAGCACATGGTATGAAGAGTTTTTGGATTATAAAATTGCTATAGGTGAAATTGATTCCAATGCCGATGCCATTGCTATGATAAATAAGTATTCGGGTGGCCATTCTTCAGTTATCGTAACCACCGATAATAAGGAGGCTAAAACATTTATGGAAAATGTGGACACAGCAGCTGTGTATCATAATGCGTCTTCTCGTTTTACAGACGGCAGTCAATTAGGGTTGGGTGGCGAACTGGCTATTAGTACCGATAAATTACATCAAAGGGGGCCTATAGGATTACAACATTTAGTAACCAATAAATGGTACGTGCATGGTACTGGACAAATAAGATAATGGCACAAAAGAAAAAACGAATTCTATTAAAAATAGGATCCAACACACTTACCAAAGAGACAGATAATATTTCTAGAGGTAAAATTGAGGATCTTGCCATACAAATAGCACAGCTGCAGGATACGCATGAGTTTGTGATTGTAACTTCTGGCGCCATTGCTGTGGCAAAACAATTTGTAAAACTGGAAACCAATCGAAAGCCTATATTTGTAAAACAGGCTTTGGCAGCTATTGGGCAACCGCATTTAATACGGATTTACCAAGAGATTTTTAGAGAACATCGTTTGCTTACCGCACAATGTTTATTGTCATATTCCGATTTCGAAAGGAAAGAGAGTCGAGAGAATATTGTAAATACCATTAATGTATTGGTGAGCAATAATTACATTCCTATCATTAATGAAAATGATACCGTGGCCACCGACGAAATTAAATTTGGCGATAACGATAAGTTAGGGGCCTTAACCGCATCGCTTTTGGGAGCCGATTTATTTATTATCGCTACCAATACCTATGGAATTTACACCAAGGAATCGATAGCAAACAAAGCTCCCGAAACTATTGAAGAGGTAACCGATATAGATACGCTTATCAATCAAGTGGTCGATTCTAAATCCTCTCACGGCAGTGGTGGTATGCAGTCTAAAATAGAAGCCGCATCGGTAAGTAAAAAAGCGAATATAGAAACATGGATAGTAAACGGGCTTGAAGATTTTTTTATAGTGAATGCTATGGAAAACAAAGTACCATTTACTAAAATAAAATAAAAGTAACAAATGAAAAATTACACATCCGTACACGATATAGATAATATCAACTCATGGATTAAGGAAGCAAGAACCCTTAAAGAAAGCCCTTTGTCACATATGGGCTTAGGGACTAATAAGACTATAGGTCTATTGTTTTTCAATAGCAGCTTAAGAACCCGTTTAAGCACCCAGAAAGCAGCTCTTAACCTGGGCATGAACCCTATTGTTATGAATGTTTCAGGGGATGCTTGGGGCATAGAGTTTGAAGATGGCTCTGTAATGAATGGCGGTACGGCAGAGCACATAAAAGAAGCCGCAGCTGTAGTGTCGCAATATTGTGATATTATTGCGGTACGTGCTTTTCCTTCGTTAACAGATAAAGCTAAAGATGAAAGTGAATATGTGTTGAATGCTTTTATAAAACACGCTTCGGTTCCTATTGTTAATATGGAAAGTGCAACCGGCCATCCTTTACAGGCTTTAACCGATGCGATTACCATTTCAGAATATTCTAAAGTCGCCAAACCTAAAGTGGTCCTTACATGGGCACCTCACGTTAAGGCGCTACCGCATGCGGTGGCAAATAGTTTTACGCAGGCCATGCAAAAAATGGATGTAGAATTTGTAATAACGCATCCCGAAGGCTACGAATTGAATCCTGATATTACAGGAAACACCCCGATTGTCTATGATCAAAAGGAGGCGTTTGCAAATGCCGACTTTATTTACACCAAAAACTGGAGCTCATATAAGGATTATGGTAAAATCTTGAATAACGATTTGGATTGGATGGTGACTGCCGAAAAAATGGCACTAACCAATTCGGCAAAATTTATGCATTGCTTGCCTGTAAGACGGAATGTGGTAGTAGCAGATGCCGTTTTAGACAGCGAAAATGCTATCGTTATTCCACAGGCAAATAATAGAACCTTTGCAGCCCAATTGGTCCTTAAAAAAATATTGGAAAACTTATAAAATAGATGTTACGGAGTTAGGTCGCATAGGTTTTAAAAAAATTCTTGAGGTCTTATTCAAAACCTCGACCTACAAATATTTTAAAATCGGGTAGGTCTTAGACATAGATATAATGGAAACATTAAAAATAGTTAAAATAGGTGGCAATATCATTGAAGATGAAACATCTTTAAATGTCTTTCTGGAGTTGTTTTCCAATGTAGAGGGAAATAAAATATTGGTTCATGGTGGCGGTAGGCGCGCTACATCTATCGCCTCAAAATTAGGAATAGAATCTAAAATGGTTCATGGCCGACGCATTACTGATGCAGAGACTTTAGAAGTGATTACCATGGTGTATGGTGGCCTAGTGAATAAAAATATCGTTGCAAAGCTGCAGGCTTTAAATATAAACGCTATTGGCTTAACCGGAGCAGATGTAAACAGCATTACTTCAAAGAAAAGACCTGTGAAAGACGTCGATTTTGGCTTTGTGGGCGATGTTACACAAGTTGCACACGAGTCCATCAATAAATTGATACAAGGAGGCTTTACGCCTGTTTTTTGTGCAATAACCCACGACGGGGCAGGGCAATTGTTAAATACGAATGCCGATACCATCGCTTCGCAAGTGGCTATTGGAATGAGTAAACTATACGAAACTTCTATTTATTACTGTTTTGAACTTAATGGTGTTTTAGAAGATTTTCAAGATAAAAACTCCGTTATCAAACATATAGATACCACACGCTATAAAACGCTTTTAGAAAAAGGGATTATTGTAGACGGTATGCTCCCAAAACTTGAAAATTGTTTTCATGCCCTTCATCATGGTGTACACGCTATAAACATGGGAAACACGGCGATGTTAACCAAAACTAATGATAATTTTACGAAAATAACCTTATAAAATGACGCAGGAAAAATTAACAGATAATGCCATTGCGTTACTCAAAAAACTAATTGAAACACAATCTTTTTCTTCAGAAGAAGAGGGTACGGCATCTCATATAGAAAACTGGTTTATAACGAACGATATTGCCTATAAAAGAACCAAAAATAATGTTTGGGCGGTTAATAAATATTTTGACGAAAGTAAGCCCAACATGTTGCTTAATTCTCATCACGACACGGTAAAACCAAACAGTGCATACACCAAGGATCCATTAAAAGCAATTATAGAAGATGGTAAGTTGTATGGCTTGGGCAGTAATGATGCAGGGGGATGTTTAGTGTCTTTAATAGCGACGTTCACGTATTTTTACAATCAGAAAGACTTAAAATACAATTTGGTTTTAGTGGCTTCCGCAGAAGAAGAAAGCAGTGGCCCCAATGGGTTGAATAGCATGCTTAAAATTATTCCTAAAATCGATGTTGCGATTGTAGGAGAGCCTACCTTAATGAATTTGGCCGTGGCCGAAAAGGGCTTGGTTGTTTTTGATGCTATAGTAAAAGGTACGGCAAGTCATGCAGCGCATCCTAATGACGACAATCCTATTTACAAAACGATAGAAGTATTACAATGGTTTAAAGATCTGAAATTTGAAAAACATTCGGAAGCCTTAGGTGATGTTAAGCTAACGGTAACGCAAATTAAAGCTGGTAAACAACATAATGTAGTACCTGCCGATGTGGAAATGGTTATCGATGTTCGTGTTAATGATAAGTATTCTAATGCTGAAATTGCAGCGTTTTTACAGAAAGAAGCCCCATGTGCAAGTATTGTGCCGCGTAGCCTGCACTTAAATTCGTCATCCATCCCTATGGACCATCCTTTAGTAGAAGCAGGTATGGCAATGGGCAGAACGCCTTATGGCTCTCCAACTTTATCCGACCAAGCATGGCTTTCGTGTAAGTCCTTAAAATTAGGGCCTGGCGATAGTACACGGTCCCATTCGGCAGATGAGTTTATTTATTTAAATGAAATTGAAGAGGGCATTAAAATATATATAGAATTATTAAATCGGGTACTCATTCCTGCGTAAGCTGGAGTGTTTTAAATATAGAAATGGAAGCAGTTAGGTTTTAAAAACCTTAACGCACTATTAAATAAGAACTAAAAAAAGGAAAGTAGAGATTCTGCTTTCGCTGAAAAGATTATGAAACTCTGGGACAAAGGTATATCAATAGATAAAAAAATAGAACAATTTACTGTGGGCAACGATAGGGAAATCGATATTCATATTGCAAAATACGATGTTATCGCTTCTCGAGCACATGCCAAAATGTTACATAAAATCGGTATTTTATCAGCAGATGAATTAGAGCAACTTTTGGGCGGTTTACAGGAGTTGGCAAAGCAAATTGAAAATGGCAGCTTTGTTATTGATGCGCAATTTGAAGATGTGCATTCTAAAATAGAGTTCGAACTTACAAAAACCTTAGGTGATGTAGGTAAAAAAATCCACACGGCACGCTCCAGAAACGATCAAGTTTTAGTAGCGTTACATTTGTATTATAAAGATCATTTAGGTCTTGTAAAAGAAAAAACAAAAACACTTTTTGAAACGTTATTGTCTTTGGCCGATACCTATAAGGACAAAGTGCTTCCAGGTTACACACACTTGCAAGTGGCTATGCCTTCCTCATTTGGATTGTGGTTTTCGGCGTATGCAGAACTTATGATCGACGATGTATATTTGCTAAATGCTGCTATTAAAACAGTTGATCAGAACCCATTGGGCTCGGCAGCAGGTTATGGGAGTTCGTTTCCCATCGATAGAGAATTCACCACAAAAGATATGGGGTTTGAAACCTTAAAATATAATGTTGTAGCGGCGCAAATGGGACGTGGTAAAAACGAACGTACTATTGCTGCGGCATTAGGTGGATTGTGCAACACCCTGTCCAGATTTGCAATGGATGTGTGTTTGTATATGAGTCAGAATTTTGGGTTTATTTCCTTTCCCGATGCGCTAACTACAGGCAGTAGTATCATGCCTCACAAAAAAAATCCTGATGTTTTTGAGTTGATTCGTGGTAAATGCAATAAAATACAAGCACTTCAAACTGAAATGATTTTAATAACCAACAACCTTCCGAGTGGTTATCATCGTGATTTTCAGTTGTTAAAGGAAAATATTATTGCAGCTTTTGAAGAATTAAAAGATATTTTGGATATTTTTAATTATTCCATCCAACAAATCATCGTTAAAGACATTGATGTCCATAGCGATTTATACAAATATCTGTTTACAGTCGATAATATCAATACCTTAGTGGTAGAAGGCCAGACATTTAGAGAAGCGTATCAAAAAATTGGAGGTCAAGTACAAGATGGAACTTATGTACCAGACACCTCTAAAAAGCATACTCATGAAGGAAGCATCCATAATCTATGCTTGGACCAAATAAAAGCAAAGTTTCCGAATTAAAAATCTGAATGAATAAAAACAGGGTGTTAATTGTAAGGAAAGCATGAAAAAATTAAAACGATTAGTATGGTACTTTATTCATGGTAAGGAGTTTTTGAACAGTCCTGTTTATATTGCAGGTCAGGAGAAGACTAAAATTGAACTCAAGAAACCATACTCGAGAACAGATGTTATTAATTACCTGTTGTCTTTAGCTAAGGGTACAACGACTTACTTAGAAATTGGTGTTCGAAATCCTGATGATAATTTCAATCATATTAACGCGGCCACTAAGTATAGTGTCGATCCAGGTTTAGAGTTTGAGGAAAATCCTGTGGATTTTAAAATAACCAGTGATGAGTTTTTCGATAAATTAAGAGCCAATCAAATTTTGTCTTCAAACCTTAGGTTTGATGTTATTTTTATCGATGGTTTGCACTATGCAGAACAAGTAGATAGAGATATACAAAATGCCATGCATGTTATAAAAGATAATGGGTTTATCGTATTACACGATTGTAACCCGCCTACCGAGTGGCATGCAAGAGAAACCTTTGGTTTTTATAAAACACCAGCCCAGGGATATTGGAATGGTACAACCTGGAAGGCTTTCTTGAAATGGCGTTTTAATCCTGCAGTGTACTCGTGTTGTGTAGATACCAATTGGGGTATTGGTGTATTGTCTAAAACCCATCCTATTGGCAAAAGTATAGCGCATACCAATCCTTTTTATGAGTATAGCCTTCTGGAAAAACATCGTAAAGCCTATCTCAACCTGGTTACGTTTGATGATTTAAAGCATGCCCTTAAAGAGGTTTAAAAAGACAACATGAAGGCGTACATATTATTTTTTATTACATGATACCACCCGTTTTTAATCCAAAGGAGATTTTAGCACTATGGGATTATGAAATTCCCAATAGCCAAACTTCTGATGAGGTAGAACTTATTGAAAATAAAGACATTATTAGAATTTCAAAAGTTCAAATCCCTACATTAGAAGTGTATTTACCGGCAAAACGCTCGAACACGGGCAAAGCTGTGCTGATATGTCCAGGGGGTGGCTATAGTGCTTTGGCCTATGATTGGGAAGGTACAGATGTTGCAAAGTGGTTTAACACCAAAGGGATAGCAGCATTTGTATTGAAATATAGGCTACCAGATTCACGATCTGTTACAATCTCCCATGAAGCACCACTACAAGATGCGCAAAGGGCCATGCGTTTAGTGCGTAACCATGCGAAACAATGGGGCGTAGATCCCGCTCAAGTCGGGATTATAGGGTTTTCTGCGGGAGGGCATTTGGCTGCTACCTTGGGAACGCAATTTGATAGTAAAACTTCTTTTAAAGAAGATGCAATAGACAGTCTTTCTGCTCGGCCTGATTTTATGGTGCTAGTTTATCCTGTCATTACGATGAAAAACAACTATACCCATCTAGGGTCTCGTAATAAATTGCTTGGAGAGGCTCCTAGTGAGGCTTTAATACAAAAATTTTCTAATGAAATGCATGTTACCAGACACACACCGCCTACTTTTTTAGTGCATTCTGGTGACGATAAAGCAGTACCCGTGGAGAATAGCTTACAATTTTATCAAGCTTTAAAGTCGCATCATATAAATGCAGAGATGCACGTCTATCCGTATGGAGGCCATGGTTATGGGTTAGCCATCGGAAGGGGACGCCTACAAACTTGGGTGGATAGATTGGCCGATTGGCTAGAGCATTTGTAGCCTATTAGTTTTAAAATGAATAAGCTTGTGTTGTGGTTGGTATAAATTAAAAAGATCAGGCGTAACCCTGATCTTTTTAATTGCTTTTTATAAGGCTAGTTTATTTTAAAGTATTCAACAAGCTCAGAATAATTATTTAAATTTATTTTAGCTTGTGCTTTATTTGCAGCCTTTACTTCTATCATAAATATATCTACGATAAAAGTAGTGGGTCTTTGTGCTAAAGGTACGGTGGCACTATTCCAACCATTTGTGGTTTTAAACATCATTATTCTGTCTCTGTTAACACCCATTTCAAATTTTATTCCATAAATGTCATCTATGCCAAGCGTGTAAGGTAAGTGCTTTTTAGTATTATATTCAAATCCAGTAGGAGCTCCATATGCCACTACAAGGTATTGAGGGTCGGACAGTCTAATCCCTCCTGTTAGTGATTCTGGTACGTCATAGAAATTGAAAACATTATCATCGCCACCATGGACGCCATTATTCCAATCGGTGTTTGCAATTGTAATGGTATATTTCTTTACATTGGCATTACCGTCAATTCCAGGGTCGCCCTGTTCACCCTGTTCACCTTGTTCACCTTGTATACCTTGTTCGCCTTGTTCACCTTGTTCACCTTGTTCACCTTGTATACCTTGTTCGCCTTGTTCACCTTGTATACCTTGTTCGCCTTGTAGACCATCCTTTCCATCTTCGGGGGAGCAATTAAAACTTAAAGCAGCAAGCAGTGTAATTAAAACGATTTTAGATTTAAAAATACGCATTAAAACTGTTTTAAAATGTCTTTTCATGTTAGTTAAATTAAATTGGTTTATAATAATTAATAAAAATTTCTTGCGCAAGTTAGCATTTATTCCGACAAAAAATAATTGTAAGTTAAAAGTGATTATTTTACCAATAGTTTCTTTATTATGAAAATAACGTTTATTTCTTGGTCAGCCTTCGCAAGGCCACCCATTGTTTAAGCATGTCTCTTGAGTCTTGTGCAGGATAGCCTAAAACGGTTGCCCCAGCTGCAACATCGCCCACAACTCCAGAGCCAGCACCTACGGTAGCGCCCGAATGTATGGTGGTATGGTCTTTTATAGAAGCACTTCCTCCAATAATGACACCATCGCCTAAAGTTACAGAGCCGGCAAGCCCACTATGTCCCGCCATAATACAAGAGCGTCCCATAATACTATTGTGTGCAATTTGAACCAAATTGTCAATTTTACAGCCGTCCCCTATAATAGTCGCACTAAACTTGGCACGATCCACGCATGAATTGGCACCAATCTCTACATGGTCTCCAATAATAACATTTCCAATTTGGGGTATCTTCATTAAGCCGCGTCCATCATCGCTTGGGCGATAGCCAAACCCATCTGCACCAATACTTACATTAGTATGGAAGATGCAGTGGCTCCCAATGATGCAGCGCTCTCTAATTACGGTTCCAGACCATACTACGGTATTATCTCCAATGATGGTATCATCAAAAACACAAACGTTGGGATATAAAACGACGTTATTTCCTAGAACGACATTTTTTCCAATATAGCAGTTTGCACCAACAATACAACCATTTCCAAGTTTTACAGTATCATGGATTACGGCAGTGGGGTGTAGGTCTTCGTCAAAAACAGGTGATGGCGGATTAAAGAGTTCTAGAATCTTAGCCATGGCCAAATCTGCATTCTTTACTTTTATAATAGCTCTATTTTCACCAGGCTCTACCGTAATATTATCGGTAACCACTGCCGCACAGGCTTCAGATGTTGCCCAAAGTTTAACATATTTTACACTGCCAATAAAAGTGATTTGATTGTTTTTAGCTTTTTTTAATTGTTCTGGCCCTTCAATAAGTTGTGTCGTATGGCCAATAATTTCGCCTTTTAAAATATCATTAAGCTCATTTACGGTATAGGATGTTTTCAAGTTGTAAGGTTTTATAAGGTTAATCTGTAAATCTAAACTAAAAAAAATAAATCGTTTCTTTTTTTATCATTTTAGTTTAGTTGTTGTTTGTAGATAAATATAACGGATTAGATAATTCCATTATAGGATATCATAATTAAAATAAGAAACATAATGGGGCTTTCAAAGTGTTTTAGCTTTATGTTTTTTTAAATAATAACACGATTATATAAAGGAGATAAAATCCATCAAAGTATAGGGTTTGTATTGAAGAATGCTATTGTTAGGGCTAGAATATAAAAGATCTAGACGTTTATGTGTAAGGTGTTGTGTTTAAGTGGTGTAACATGTTTTGTTAGGGTGTTAGACGCTTTTTATGTGATAAAACAGACTAATAAATTAAGAAACACGCACTCTTTAAATTTCTTATAGCCACCATGTTGTTAAAAACGAAAAAATATGTAGATTTATCCTATGGAAGATAAACAAGCTTTCTTTTCTATAAAGAAATGGTCGCAAGACGATCAACCTCGTGAAAAGCTTCGGGATAAAGGAAAAGCGTCGTTAAGTGATGCGGAATTGGTGGCTATTTTAATAGGATCAGGAAGTCGTAATGAAAGCGCCGTATCTTTATGCCAGCGTATATTAGCTAGCGTTGACCATAATTTAAGCGAGTTGGGTAAATTATCCATAAAACAGCTAACTGCCTTTAAAGGTATTGGAGAAGCAAAAGCCATTAGTATATTAGCGGCTATGGAGCTAGGCCGTCGTCGTCGGGGAGAAGAGGCCCTAGAAAGAAAGAAAGTCACTTCTAGTGTATCGGTTTTTGAATTGATGCAACCCATTATCGGCGAATTGGAACATGAAGAATTTTGGATTGTTTATTTAAATAATTCTAATAAGGTTATTCAGAAAATACAACTTAGTAAAGGCGGGATTACGGGAACTTTAGTAGATGTGCGCTTGGTACTAAAAAACGCACTGGAACTAGGGGCTACAGGCTTAATTTTAGTTCATAATCATCCGTCTGGCACCTTAAATCCGAGTGAAGCAGATAAACAGATTACCAACAAGTTGAAACGGGCTTCAGAAAGTTTAGATATAAAGGTGTTAGATCACGTAATTGTAACAGAAAAAGCATACTTTAGTTTTGCAGACGAGAGCCTTTTATAACGTAAGATCCTTCGCGCTAGGTAAAGGGCTACATGATGAAAACTGAATAAAGAATGTTATTAGTATACACACATAAGATAACCCCACGCGTTAAATATATTTTCAAGCACATTTGTACGCGGGTTTTGGGTTTGGAAGTTTCTTTTACAAACAAAATAGAAGAGTTTATAGCCCACGATAGTTTAAAAATGTCCTATACCAAGCAGCAGTTAGGCAGTGAGTTTTTCATCAAAAACCATGAGTTGTTGTTCGAGCAGGGACTTAACGATGTCGAAATCCATTTTCAAGATTGGGATAACACAAAATGCTTTTTTTTTAATGGCGACAAATGTGAGCTTCCTTTTGATATTTTTGCAGCATCCTTTTATTTGCTCTCTCGTTATGAAGAGTATTTACCCCATGTGAAAGATGATTACGGGCGTTTTGTGGCCAGCGAAAGTATCGCTTATAAACATGGCTTTTTAGACCAACCGGTTGTCGATATTTGGGCCTATAAATTTAAAAAGGCATTACAGAAACAATTTCCAGATTATATATTTCCAGAAAAGACATATACCGTAAAACCCATCATCGATGTGCCAAGCGCTTATATTTTTCAAAAAAAAGGGGTAATGCGTACGTTGGGAGGTACTCTTAAAGATATATTTCGATTAAGATTTAAAAGGTTGTATTATAGATATATGGTGATTTTAAACCTTAAACACGACCCATACGATACGTTTAAGTATATTATAAATAGACAAAAAAATAGTAATGCTAAATTTTTGTTTTTCTTCCTCATTGGCGATTATTCAACCTTTGATAAAGGTATTAATGTTAATAATAAAAAATTTGTATCGCTTATAAAACAAGTTGCAGATTATTGTCGGGTGGGGTTAAAAGTGTCTTTTTTTGCCATAGATGACATCACTATTTTAAAAAAGGAAAAAATCCAAATGGAAACGATCATAAACGCTTCTTTAAATGCGTCAAGGCAGTCGTATTCGAGACTTAATTTCCCAGACTCTTACAGGCATCTCGTCGAGCTAGAGATCCCTGAAGATTATACCATGGGTTATGTAAACCAAATTGGGTTTCGAGCAGGATCTTGTACTCCTTTTTTCTTTTACGATTTAGATTATGAAGTTCAAACGCCCTTAAAAATATGCCCGTACCACCTTATGGATTATGCATTGTTGAAAACGAAATCCTTATTAGATAAAAAGAAAGTCTTGAATGAGTTGATCGGTAAAATAAAAGCCGTTAATGGTGAGTTTGTCCCCGTTTTTCATAATTACACCTTTAGCGATTCTGAGCGTTGGCAGGGATTTAAGGAATTATTTAATATGATATTAGAGTCTGCACATGAAAATTAAAGGTATTACCGATGTATTTTTTGATTTAGATCATACCCTTTGGGATTTTGATAAAAACTCAGCTTTAACATTTGAAACTATTTTTAAAATCCATCAAATAGATGTTGATATCGAAACTTTTCTACATCATTACGTAATTATAAATTATAATTATTGGAAACTATATAGAGATGAAAAGATAGATAAGGAACTGTTGCGTTTTAGAAGGCTTAATGATGCCTTTGTTGCTGTAAACCATACTGTGGCACCAGAAATGATTGATATCTTATCTAAAGATTACATGCTTCATTTAATTAATTACAATCACTTATTTGAAAATACCATTGAAATTTTAGACTATCTTAGTAAAAGATATCGGTTGCATATCATTTCAAATGGGTTTCATGAGGTTCAGAATAAAAAATTAGAAAATGCCAAGATTCAGCATTATTTTAAAACCATTACCAATGGAGAGAGTATTGGTGTGAAGAAACCCAATCCTAAAATTTTTAACTATGCACTTGAAACAGCACAAGTAAGTTCTAAAAATAGCATTATGATAGGAGATGGTTTTGAAGCGGATATACTGGGAGCCCTTAATGTGGGTATGGATGTTATCTTCTTCGGAACCAATAAAGAGGATTCTGATGTTGAGGTAAAACAGATTGCTAATTTAATTCAGTTAAAAAACTATTTATAAGGGCACACTATTTAGCAAGAATAACCGTTATTTTATTCTATGCCTAAATATATTCTTTATAGCTTGCTGTTTCTGCTTGCGTCCTCGTCTTTTATGGGCTGTACCAAGCCAGTAGATTTTAATCAAATAGACGATTTTGAAGTTTCTCCAGTTCTAGAAGCTAGCTTAATATTTTTTGATGCCCAGGCCCCCGATTTTTTTGTTGGAGGTGCAGAAGCTGCTACGGTTGAAGACTTTGTAAATCTCGATGTGTTCCAAGATTCTTTTATAAACGATAATCTATTGCGAACAGATATTGTTGTAAAAGGCGTAAACTCAATCCAGAGGGGTTATAATTTTAAGGTCGATTTTTTAAACGATTTAGGGCAGTCCCAATATAGCTTTATAGTTGAGGTAGAGGCCTCTCCCATGACTAATGAAATTCCTTTTGAACATACAGAACGTATTGAAGGTGTTGGCTTAGAGGCTTTAAAACGATCTAACAAAATAGTGTTTACGTTAATAATGCTTCCTGGCATACCTATAGATACTGGTACTTTAGGGCGTGTGCACTTAGAGTCTAAAGCTGTTTTTTATTTTAATTATCAAAAGGAACGATGAGCAAAGTCCCATACTTAATGCTTCTTATATGCTGTTTGTCTTTAGCACAGAACAAACAGGTGTTGTATGGCTTTTCAGAAATTCCACAAGCCTTAATGCTTAACCCCGGTGGAGATGTTAAAAATGATTGGTATTTTGGTATCCCTTTACTGTCGCATATCCATGTTAGCGCAGGGTCTTCTGGCAGCTCTGCTTATGACGTTTTTGCAGATGATGGCGTAAACTTTAATAATAAGCTTAAGGCGGCCATTTATAGCATGGAAGCCAACGATTTTTTAACAATGAATGAGCAATTGGAGCTGTTTTCTGGGGGTTTTGCGTTTGGTGATCCCTATAACAAGAACAAATACCTAAGTTTCGGGCTTTATAAAGAATTCGATTTTATTTCATATTTTCCTAAAGACGCGGCTGTTTTAGCTTATGAAGGAAATCAAAATAACAATAATAGACATTTTAATGCGTCTCATTTAAATGTAAAGGCAGAAGCCCTATCTGTTTTTCATGTTGGGTTCCAGAAAAAAGTCAACAAACAATTTACTTATGGCGTAAGAGGGAAAGTGTATTCTAGTATAGCACATGCCTCGTCTACAAAAAACAAGGGGAGTTTTGTTACCCAAACGGGTGAAAATAATTTTTATAATCATATTTTTAATTTAGACCTAGAATTACAAACTTCGGGATTGGCCAGTTTGCTAGATGATGATAATTCTGAATTAAAAAACGATATTAAAACCTTAAAAAATCGCCTTCTTTTTGGAGGAAATCTAGGCTTGGGTTTTGATGTGGGATTTACATATAAATGGGAAGACCAATGGACAGTAGATGGCAGCCTTCTTGATCTTGGTTTTATAACGCACACTAAAGATATTAAAAACTTTGTTTTAAAAGGCACATATGCGTTTGAAGGTGTTGACCCTTTTTTCTCTGAGAGCGAAAACAATCAAACTGCCGATGAGTATTGGAATGCCATGGAAGCCGATTTTGAAGATTTGTTCGATGTAGAGCGGAATACGACTAGGTATACGTCCTGGCGACCCGTAAAATTAAATGCATCGCTTAATTATGCATTTGGCAAAAAACGTTTTAAAGCCTGTGATTGTTTACATCCACAAACAAACGAATACCAAAATAGGGTAGGAGCACAATTATATGCCATAAAGCGGCCCAGAAGTACCCAAATGGCTCTAACAGGATATTATTACCGTCGTTTGTTTAAAGGATTAAGTGCTAAAGCAACATATACTGTAGATCCCTATTCTTTTAGCAATGTGGGTTTGGGCCTTTCTGCGCACTTAGGGAATGTGAATTTTTACCTTATGGCCGATAATTTTTTAGCATATCAAAACATATATAATGCACAAAGTGTATCTTTACAATTAGGTTTTAACTATATATTTAAAAAAAATGAGGACTAAATTTTTCTGTACCCTTATAGGTTGTTTTCTTATTACGAGTGTTTTTTCACAATCGGAATTGGATCATTATAAATATGTTATTGTAGCAAAAAAGTTTGAATTTTTAAAAGAGCCAAATCAATATCGTTTGAACGAGCTGGCTCAGTTTCTTTTCGATAAGTACGGGTTTGAAACGTTTATCGAGGGAGAAGATTACCCTGAAGATTTACTTCGGAATAGATGTTTGGCTTTAAAGGCAGATGTTTTAAAAGATTCTGGCATGTTTAAAACCAAGCTAAAGGTTGAGATGAAAGATTGTAATGACAGGTTGGTTTATACTTCAGAAGAGGGAGAGAGTAGAGAGAAAGAGTATAGTAAAGCGTATTCTGAAGCGCTTCGAAATGCTTTTAACTCTATTGAAGCCCTTCATTACAGTTATAAACCTAAAGCAACCGATTTAGCAGTAGCGTCTACAACAAATGCTGTAATGGATTCTTCTGAAGAAATTAAGAAATTAAAAGAAGAGGTTGAGGCGTTAAAGCACACCAAAGCCCTCGCTATTAAGGAGTCTGCACGTTCTGAAAATTCTGAGCAGCTAGCCCAGAATACAATAGCTTCTGTAGCGCCCGAAGCGGTTTCGAAAATGGCGGTTCTTAATGGAGCCTTGTATGCACAGCCTATAGAAAATGGTTTTCAATTGGTAGATAGCACTCCTAAAGTAGTGTTTAGAATCACTAAAACAGGCGCTCAAGATGTTTTTTTAGTAGAGAATAAAACAGCTATCATTTACAAACAAGATGAGCATTGGGTATTAGAAAGCGCAGTAAATGGCCAAATTAAACAGCAACAACTGGATATTAAATTTTGATGTGTACCCCCACAACTTGTTTATGGTTTTAGAAAGGCTGTAAGGCGGTTGCGGTTTAATAAACACGGTACACAGGTGTTATACAATATCTAATTGGTGCTTATAAAGGAGCCCCTCAAGTTGGGATGTGTAAAATTTTGCTTTTTTGAGCCTGTTGAGTTCTGGGTCGATATTGAAACTGTGTGCCTCTCTAAAGTCCGCTTTCTCAAGTGTCGTATTTGAAAACTTTGTGCCTGTCAAATCTGAGTTTGTAAACACAGCAAAAGACAAATCTGCTTCAGAGAAATCTGTTTCTTTAAGCGAACACTTTATAAAAGCAGTCTTCTTTAATTTTGTGCCAAAAAAGGTGCAGTATTCTATCCGGCAGGTATCGAATTTAAATGAGAACATAAAGCTATTGCACCTTGTAAAATCAATTCCAAGAATTTTACTGCCTATAAAATTTATATTTCTAAATCCAACTCCTTCTAGTTCGCTCATTGAGAAATTGCAGTCTTGAAACGTGCAATCTTCAAAACTGCTACCTCTTAAGTCGGTTTTTGTAAAATTACAACCAACAAACCTACAGTCATAAAACTCTTGATCTCTTACGAAATCTTCAGAATAGTTTACATTAATAAAATCTTCGTCTTCGCGCATTATAATGGTGTTAGACATGTTGTAATGGATGAGTTTAGTATGTACTTTTATGCATTACAAGTTAGGCATTAATACCCGTATTTATCCCTCCAACGCTGTTTTAAAAATTCCCGATGGGCGTTTTCACGGGCGTTATTTCCTGGTTCATAGAAAGGAGTGCCAATAATGGTATCGGGTAAAAACTCTTGGTCAACAAAGTTGTTTTTGTAATGATGCGCATATTTGTAATTATCGCCATAGCCCAATTCTTTCATAAGCTTTGTTGGTGCATTTCTAAGGTCTAAGGGTATGGGTAAATCACCAGTTTCCCTTACCAGTTGTAGCGCTTTGTCGATAGCTAAATAAGCGGTATTGCTTTTAGGGGAGCATGCCAAATAAGTGGCACACTGACTTAAAATAATACGGGATTCTGGGTTTCCAATAGTAGAAACGGCCTGAAACGTATTATTGGCAATCACTAAAGCCGTAGGATTGGCATTACCAATATCCTCACTAGCAGAAATGAGGAGCCTACGGGCAATAAACTTAACGTCTTCACCACCTTCAATCATACGTGCCAACCAATACACAGCGCCATTAGGGTCGCTCCCTCGAATGGATTTTATAAATGCCGAAATGATATCATAATGCTGCTCTCCTGTTTTGTCATACCGAACGGTGTTATTTTGGATTTTTTTTAAAACCGCATCATCTGTAATTTCAATGGTTTCGGAAGCTTCAGAATTGACAATCAATTCAAAAATGTTTAAAAGTTTTCGGGCATCACCTCCCGATAACCTTAATAGAGCAGTGGTTTCTTTAAGCGTTATATTTTTTTGGGAAATGTAGGGGTCCTTTTCAATGGCACGTTGTAAAAGTGTTTCTAAATCGGACTTATCAAAAGCGTTTAAAACATAGACTTGGCATCGGGATAAAAGTGCAGGAATCACTTCGAAACTTGGGTTTTCGGTGGTAGCACCAATTAAGGTAATCCATCCTTTTTCAACGGCTTGCAATAATGAATCTTGTTGCGATTTACTAAACCTATGGATTTCATCTATAAATAAAATAGGGTTTTTTGTAGTAAAGAGTCCGCCGCTCTGTTTCGCTTTTTCAATCACGTCTCTAATGTCTTTTACACCAGAGTTGATTGCACTTAAGGTATAAAAGGGCCTGCCCGATTCCGTTGCAATAATATTTGCAAGGGTGGTTTTTCCTGTACCAGGAGGCCCCCAAAACAACATAGAGGGAATTAAGCCCATTTTAATATGTTGTGTTAATGCACCTTGTGGACCAATCAAATGGGTTTGGCTCACATAGTCTTCTAAGGTTTTGGGTCTTAAACGTTCTGCTAAAGGTTCATTCATGGTGTAAAATTATAATAAATTCCTTCGAAAGTAGGAGTCTCTTGAAAAGAATTTTATGGTTTGTGTTTTATAACTGACAATTTATCATCTTGTATGATAATGGGCAGTAATTTGATATCTTTATAGTATAATGAAAAAAAACCAAAACTTTACATTTACAACAGGGGTTATTGCTTATCCCGTATTATTTGTGCTCCTTATTTGGTTGGTGTTTTGGTTTGAAGTGCGTTTCGGCATCAATTTAAGTAAATATGGTGTTTATCCGCAAAGCTTAAAAGGCTTAAGGGGCGTGCTTTTTAGTCCGTTTATTCATGGTAGTATAACGCATATCTATCACAATACCGTGCCGCTTTTTGTGCTTTCTATGGCCTTGTTTTATTTTTACCGTAGTATCGCTTGGAAGGTACTGTTTTTCGGAATTCTTTTTTCAGGCTTCCTAACGTGGAGCATTGGCAGGCCTTCATATCATATAGGCGCTAGTGGTGTTATTTATGTATTGGTGAGCTTTACCTTTTTTAAAGGGGTGTTTGCAAAACATTATAGACTTGTAGCCTTATCGTTATTGGTGGTGTTTCTATATGGTAGTATGATATGGTATACCATGCCCATAAAAGAAGGCGTTTCGTGGGAAGGCCACTTGTCGGGTTTGATTACTGGACTAATATTCGCACTTTTTTTTAGAAAAGAAATCGCAAAACCCGAAAAATACGTTTGGGAACACGACGACTATAATCCCGATGATGATCCTTTTTTAAAGCATTTTGATAAAGACGGTAATTTTATAGAACAAATAGAGCAGCCAGAAGTGAGGTTAGACGAAACAGAACCAAAAGTTTACTACCATTACGTTTATAAAAAAGAGGATTCTAAAACGTAATATGTTTTTTAGAATTTATTAATTTTCTGAGTACAACACTTTAAGGCCGCCTTTGTCTTACGGCTTCATATAAAAAGGCACCACAAGCCACAGAAACGTTTAAGGATTCTATATCGCCAAGTATGGGAAGTTTCGCTTTATCGTCTACTACTTTTAAAATGGAGGGATTTATACCGCGATCTTCAGAGCCTAAAATAATGGCACAAGGCTCTTTAAAAGAAACGTCATACAGCAAGTTGTCTGTTTTTTCGGTAGCAGCAATCACTTTAATACCTGAGGCCTGCATATGGAACACGGCATCCTTAATATGGTCTACTTTACAAATCGGAATCTTAAATACAGCGCCCGCACTGGTTTTTATGGTATCGCCATTAACAGGAGCGCCTCCTTTTTTCTGAATCACAATACCGTTAACACCAGTACACTCTGCAGTGCGTATAATGGCACCGAAGTTTCTAACATCACTCAATTGATCTAGTAACAAAAATAAAGGTGTTTTTCCAGACTCCATAACAGATACCACTAGGTTTTCTAAATCATGAAAGGCGATAGGGGAGATTTGCGCTACCGCACCTTGGTGGTTGCTTTTAGTAAGTCTATTCAGTTTTTCAATAGGTACATACGACTTATTAACAGCATTTTTGTTCAGTAAGGTTTCGAGTTCGCCAAAAAGCTCACCCTTTAAACCTTTTTGAAGAAATACCTTGTCTATGGTTTCGCCAGCGTTAATAGCTTCCATAATGGCTCTTATACCGAAAATTTGTGTTTGTTCTTGCATGGGGTAAAGGTATAAAAAAACCTTGCATATTTCTGCAAGGTCTTTTTATTAACTAAGTTTAATTATTTAATTAGCACAAACCACTACTGGTAGCTGTCCTGCTTCAGTTTCTCCAGGTCCACCAGAAGCAAAAGCTAAAGTATTGTCTGGACCATAAATTTCAAAAGATATTTCTCCATATTCATCACCAGGAAAACTCCAAGTTGCACTTATCGTACCTTCTGGGATTGTTACTGTTGCCTCAGCATTAGAAAAGTCTCCTGTAGGACAATCGAATTCACTATCTTCATAAGGGTTGCACATTCCAAATTCAACAATATTACCGTCTACATTAACCGTTATACCTGCACCTCCGTTAGCACCATCGGTTTGCCAACCGTCATCAGCAGAATCGTGCATTTCAATACGATAAACACCTGGTTTTGGATTACAAACAACTGTAACATCTATTTGGCTTGCTTCAGATACTAATCCATTGAATGCTTTTTCTACTACAGAAACTGATACAGGATTTTCTGTTTGATTAAAATACAAATTAATCTTATCTGTTCTTCCTGAAATAGGTTTTACTTCAGCACCTGTAACTGTCCAAATATATTCAGAGCCACCTCTTGGAGGAGTTACTGCATAAGTTGATGTAGAGTTTTCAAACGTTAAAGTAGAACCTTGTAGATTAAATATTTTAGGAATTACTTTGCCCGAATCGCTCTCAATGTCGTCATCTTCACAAGATAAAACGAATAGAGAAGAGGCGATGAATACTAAACTATATGTGAAAAATTTATTTATTTTTTTCATTTTTTATTTTTTAAGACGTTATATAAAATTACCAACCTCCATTGGATACATTAATTCCATCGGCATTACTAACACCACCAAAGGTGTAATTTTCATATTCGCCAGCTAAAAGATAGGAGCCAGGAACTGGAAAATGTAGCGGGGTTCCTTTTTGTAATAAATCATTTTTTCTCATTTCAAAGAATCCTAACCCCATACCGGATGATAGTAATTCAATTGATCTTTCATAATGAATCGCTTTTTCTACATCAACAAAGGATGCTGAGCTACTCAATGGTGCTAGACCACCTCGAAGTACACGAGAAGAATTATTTATTACTGTTACAGCATCTGAAGGAGCTCCACCAGACCTTAATATAGCTTCCGCTTTGTATAAGTCGTTCTCTGCTTTCAATATTTCTGGAACCGAGCCTGTTTGTTCTGATACAAAAATTTCTTCATCATAACGAGAATGTCTATAATTTGAATAATGATATATTCCTCTTGAAGCGGTGAAATCTTGACTATCTAAATACTCAAAATCAGTGGTTAATCTATTATCTGAACTGGTGGCTGGTGGTAACAGGCCATTTTGTCCTGGCCATCTGCTAGGTGTTGAAGAATCCATAAGGTTAATAACTCTCATATCAACTCTTGCCCAACCTGATACATTACCATAGTAAAGCCATTCGCTCCACCAATTAACAGCACCATCCCATAAGACTTCAAGATCAAAGTTTAGTCCGTTATTAGCATAATTTAAAACTCTGTTCCAATCTAAAGCATCTCGTTGTGCTGCATTTCTAGGAAGGTTAGCCAGTAATCTAGCTCCTACAGTATTTAAAAACTCCGACCATTCTGTACTAGAAAGGGATCTTCCATTTACTCCATCCACAGTAAAACTATTATTATCTGCTAAATCAATCGCAATATCTAGTTTTTCTAAAGCATTTTCCATAGCCAATTCAGGCGTAGTAGCTTCTCCGTCAAATAAAGGGCCTGTTTCGTCAACAATCCAAACACGGTCGTAAACTAATGCGATATAGCCTATAGCTACTGCTTGACCAAATCTAGCAAGAGATTCAATTTTAGCGGGATCACTAACAGTAGTGCCGTTATTCATGGCTGTAATAAGTGTAGATTGGTTTGCTAATAAGGCATACATTGCTGTGTAATAATCTTCAGAAGCTGCGGCATTTGAATAGCCAGGATTATTGTCCCATGCTGCTCTGGGCTCACTGGACATGTCGCGCATGCCTTGATTGCCATGAGAACAGGTTCGCATATCTGCCATAGTTGTAAGCATTAAAGCTGGACCATCATACGAATTGATAGCAGAGTACCAAGATTGAAAAGCACTTAGTGCGGTAGCTTCGCTCGCTACCTCTTCTGGTGTAGGATTTGCTGTGTATTCTGGATCTAAACTAGCATCAAAATCATCACAAGAACCAAAAGTTGTTATGACGATAATAAATAAGGTATATAATTTGAAGTTTTTCATAGGATTAAAATTTAAATAGGATTGATAGTTTGTAACTAGAAGTTACAGGATATGAGTTTTGATCTACAGAAAAATATTGTTTCGTATTCGAATCATATAACTGAACTTCTGGATCCCAACCAGAATAATCAGAAAACGTTAGTAAATTAGTTCCCGTTAACCCAATTCTTATAGAGTCAAAGAATCCTTTTGCAACTTGAGATAGTTGGTCCTTTTGTAAGGTGTAAAATAAAGAAACTTCTCTAAGTTTTACATAAGTACCATCTTCTACCCAGAATTTATAATCTTGATTTACAGCATATAAACCTTGGTAGTAGTCTACTGTTTTCTTTTCAGAAGGGCTGTAACCCGACTGGTCAATCATTTCATGTCTGTAATCACGCGTTAACCATTGTGCGTTACGATTATAGATGTCTCCACCTTGTTTCCAATCTACTAGCATGTATAATCCGAAATTCTTATAACTGAAATCATTTCTAAAGCCGATTTTAAAATCAGCATTAGCATTTCCAATATCTCCTAATACTTTTTGACCATCTTCATCAATTAAATCAATAGGTTTTTCTAAAGATGTGCCAATAGTATTAGCTTCAACAACTATTCCATCTCTGTTGATTACATAATCATTTATAGAAGCGCCTGTAGGTAGTTGTTCTGCCATTTGTGAAAGGTTTGTTACAAATTGGTATCCCCACATGGTACCATGCTCAATACCTTCCTCAATTCTAAAAACTTGTCCCGCATAATTAACGGTAGTGGCAGTGCCATCGTCAGAATTTGGACCTACGGTTTGAGGTGCTACATTTAGTTTGGTCACTTCATTGGAGGAAGTGTCGAAAACTAAGTTTGTGTTCCATTTGAAATCACCATCTTTAAATATCTCGGCACCCAAACTCATTTCAAAAGTTTTAAATTCTAAAGTTCCTGCATTTACCCATTGTTTATCATATCCGCCTGAAAGTGGGGGAAATAAATCGACAAGCATAAATTGGTCGTCTGTTTTTGATTTAGAGTATACGGCTTCAAAGTTAATTCGATTAAATAGTTTTGTTGAAAAACCAAATTCTAATTCAGAAGTCTCTGATGGTTTTAAATCTGGATTTGCAGCAATACTTCTTCCAAGAACTCCTTCTTTAATTATTTTTTTTCTGTATTGCCAATCGTACCCAGGTCTTTGTCCAGCTGTTCCGTATGCAACATGGAATTTCATCTCGTTGATATTGTCAATATTTAAATCTTTAGAGATTCTATAAGCTCCAGAAACACGAAAGTAATCGTTCCATTTTTCGTTTTCACCAAAAGTAGACGAGCCATCGACACGATACATAGCGTCTACGATATACCGGTCTTTATAGTCTAGACCAACAATACCAAAAGCATTTCTAGCATTTACCGATGATTCATCCGAGCCTATAAAAGTATTTTCGTAGTTATCTAAAGAGACGGATTCGCCACTATAAATTTGCTTAGAACCAGACCCGTAGAATTCCTCAAAATCACTATCCTCCATTAAGTAGCTTAATTTTGAACTAATATTTAAGTCGCCAAATCGTTTTTGGTAATTTAAAGTAAATTGTGCTTTTTGTGAGGTGTTTTTTTCATGAGTTAAAGAATAGTATCCCACCTGGTTTTGAGAAAATAGGGTTGCAAGAGAACCACCAGTCGTTAGATTTTTATTAGAACTAAAGTCTGAATATTTAGAATCATAAGTTTCTATAGCGTATTCCGCATCAAAATTTAAGTAATCTGTAAATTCAAGATTTAATTTATAAGACCCTAAAAATTTATTAATAGTTTCTTTTTGTGAGTTAGACCATAATGGGTACATCGGATTTGTTGATGTTGGGAAAAACCTAGAAGGCACAAGCAGATATGGTTGGCCGTTTAAGTTGTTTGCTCTTAAATCTGTATCTGGTTGAGAAACAAGTAGGTCGAAAAATATATCTCCAGTTCCTCCAGGTGCTTGGTCGTTAGTTCTTACAAAATTGTTATAAGCATCAAAGGTTAACCAATCTGTAATTTTATAAGTTGCGTTTAATCTTGTAGCAACTCTTTCATATCCATTCGTTTCCTTTAGTACACCTTCAGCTTCACTTTTCTCTGCGGAAAAAAATACATTTGATTTTTCGCTACCTGCAGCAGCAGAAACATATAAGTTTGAAGTTGTTCCCGTTTTAAAGAATTGTTTTTGCGGGTTGTATAGAATTCCGTAAGGATTATCTGCGTAGTGATCGTCGCTTTCTATTCTAGTACCTTGGATATGACTATAATCTATATTGTTATAATTTGCAGGGTATGTTAAGCCTTCATATTTAGTAAAACGTCCTTTTGCCCCTTCCCAATCTGAAGCTAATTTATAATGATGAGAATTATTTGTATCAACAAAATTGTTTAAAGTGGAAAATCCAATTTCTGATTTTAAAGAAATACTTACAATACCTGTTTTTCCTTTTTTTGTAGAAATGACTATAACTCCATTACCTGCACGAGACCCATAGAGTGCAGATGCAGATGCGCCTTTAACAACCTCGATAGATGCAATATCATCAGAGCTTACATCTTGAAGACCGCCTTCTACAAAAACACCGTCCACTATAATTAAAGGAGTTTGAGAACCAAAAAAATTGTTAGCGCCTCTTAACTGAATATTTGCACCTTGACCTGGTTGTCCAAAGTTGGTTACCGATACACCAGCTACTTTTCCTTGTAAAACACTTTCTGCAGAGGTTGTTGGTATGTCGAGAAGGTCTTTCTCACTAACTTTATTTACAGTTACAGATAGTTTATTTCTTGATATTGCCCCTGCAACACCGGTAATCACAACCTCATCCAAAGCTTGTGCGTCTTCGGCCATTTGAACGTTAACGGTGTTTGAGGTGCCTACTTTAACTTCTTTAGCTGTATAGCCAACGAAACTAAAAACAAGCGTTGCCCCTTGCTTAGCAGAAATAGTGTATTTTCCATCAAAATCTGTTGATGTTCCAGATTTACTACCTTTTATCAAGACCGTGGCTCCAGGAAGCGGCAGACCCAAATCATCTGATACGGTTCCTGATATTATTTTTTCTTGTGCAAAAGTTGTTTGCATAACAAGCGCTAATAAAAGCGTTAGTATTCCACTAAACTTTGTCTTCATTTTTATAAAATATTTGAATTAGTCGATGCAAAAATCCTAATAATAAGTTAAAAAAACAATAAATCAAGGTTAAAGTTTATATTAATATCGATATATGCTATGATATATTGAAAGATTGTTAAAATCACAAAAGTTTCAATAAAAAGCAAGCTAGAATATAATGTCTTATTGGTTTGCTTTAAAGTATCTTTGTTTTAATATCCATTTACTTATGTTATCTATATTTAAAAAGAAACCTTTATTAGCGAGCCTAATCCCCAATACCTTCTGTGATATTCACTCACATTGCTTACCTCAAATAGACGATGGTGCGCAAGATATTAACGAGAGCAAAACCTTATTGTTAGGGATGCAAAAGTTAGGTTTTTCAAAAATTATTACAACACCCCACACGTTTCCCGGCTTGTGGGATAACACACCTGCAACTATAACGGGTGCCTATACAGCATTGTATGGTCAAGAACCAGAGCTTTGTAATCTGGTAGAATTAGGCTTTGCTTCAGAATATTTGATTTCAAAGCCTCTTATTAAATCAGCCGAAGAGAACACTTTACTTTGTATAAAGGATCGGTTTGTTTTAGTGGAAATGTCATATTTAAATCCGCCATTAGGCCTTTTTGATATCCTTTTTCAACTCAAAGCCCTAGGGTATTTTCCTATATTAGCGCATCCAGAACGATATTTCTTTTATCATGATACTTGGCGTGTTTATGAAAAACTTAAAGAAGCGGGATGCTATTTTCAGCTTAATTTATTATCGGTAGTAGGTTATTATGGTACTTCGGTGACAAAAATTGCTGATAAATTGCTAGCCCATAATATGATTGATTTTGTAGGTTCTGATATTCACCACAAGCGCCACGTGGATGCTTTTTATAGAAAAATAAAAATAAAATCGCAAACGGCACTTGAGAAAGCTATTCATGCCAATCAGGTTTTTGTATAACATCCCACAGGGTGTTTTAGTGGTGATTTAAACAAGTGCTTGTAGTATTCTTATTGTTTTTAGCTGTTTTATTTTTAATAGCGCTTCCGCTTAAAAAGATGTTTTAAATGGACTGTTATATTTTAAAAAAAGATAGAATTAATGACTTGTAAATATGTCCCGCTGATAGCGCAGATTGGCGCAGAAAAAAGATTAGACTATTCAATTTCTATAAACTTTAAGAGGTAAATGTATCAGTTAAAAGAAAAAAATGATCCTTTAAAAATCAGGGATTCTCACAGAGCGTATATTAGTAAATCTGCGTTGATTAGGGAGTTCTGCGGGAGTCTCATAATTAAAAGCATGAGGGACAATTAGGAAATAGCATCCATAATATGTTTAGACTTGTAAATATGTCCCGCTGATAGCGCATATTGGCGCAGAAAAAAGATTAGACTATTCAATTTGTATAAACTTTAAGAGGTAAAGATATCAGTAAAAAAATGATTCTTTAAAAGTCAGGGATTCTCACAGAGAGTACATTAATAAATCTGCGTTGATCAGGGAGTTCTGCGGGAATCTCATAATCAAAAGCATGGGGAACAATTAGGAATTGGCGTCCATAATATGTTTAGACTTCTAAATATGTCCGCTGATAGTGCAGATTGACGCAGATTTTTAAAAAATATTTATATCTTTATATTTTGAAAGAAATAAGTCACATTAGAGGTGGTGAAATTATTCTAAATGATTAACAGGTTACCAAAAAATAGAATAAAAAAATCTGCTGGAATCTAAAACCAAAATTATGAATGTGCTAACAGAGAATGAGATTTCATACCTCATTAGAGGTGCGATTTTTAAAATATATAATGAATTAGGACCGGGACTATTGGAGTCTGTATATGAAGTTCTATTGGAGTTTGAGCTAAAAAAGCAAGGTTTAGATGTGAAAAAGCAAGTGCCATTGCCTGTGTATTATGAAAATAACATATTAGAAATTGGGTTCAGGTTAGATTTGTTAATAAATAATAAAGTGATAATTGAAATAAAATCGGTTGAAAATTTAACAAAGGTGCATCATAAACAATTATTAACCTATTTAAAAATATCCGAGTTGAAGTTGGGGATTTTAGTAAATTTCAATGTAGAAGATATTTCTAAAGCAATTTTCAGAAAAGTAAATAATTTGTAAAAGATGCCCTTTAGGCACTACAAATTATTGTATAGAACATATTAATAAATCTGCGTTGATCAGGGAGTTCTGCGGGAATCTCATAATTGAAAGCATGGGGAACAATCGATAAACGGCATTCATAATGTTTTTAGAACATATAATTAATGGTTTGTAAATATGTCCCGCTGATAGCGCATATTGGCGCAGAAAAAAGATTGGACTATTCAATTTGTATAAACTTTAAGAGGTAAATGTATCAGTTAAAAGAAAAAAATGATCCTTTAAAAATCAGGGATTCTCACAGAGCGTATATTAATAAATCTGCGTTGATTAGGGAGTTCTGCGGGAGTCTCATAATTAAAAGCATGGGGAACAATTAGGAATTGGCATCCATAATGTGTTTAGACTTAAATATTTTGAAAATCGATTTAGGCACTTTCAGAAGTAAGGCTTAATGGATTAATAACAATAAAAAAAAGCAAAGAATTAGGTGGGTTCTTTGCTTTTTTTGATAGTCTTTAAGTTTTTTTTAA